>JAGPDJ010000243.1 GCA_018057635.1 Ferruginibacter sp.
AAGGCTTACTAAGATATTTTATTTTATTTCACCTGCCACTTTTAATAGCCGCCAGGAAAAGGCGAAGCCAGTACAACAACCTGTATTAATACCTTTCCAGGATGTTCTTTTCTTATCCCGGTTACGGTAACTTTTTATTTAAAACCCTTACCAAATGGCAGGGCAGTTTTATTACCTTTGCGGCAAGGTTTACAAAAATGCACATTTTTATACCGATAAACAACTAAAATCAACTCAATAACCCATTTTGGCATATGATGACTAGCGCAGCAATCAGGCAGGCATTTCTTGATTTTTTCAGATCAAAACAACATACCATTGTTCCTTCTGCACCAATAGTTGTGAAAAATGACCCAACGCTGCTGTTTACCAATGCCGGCATGAACCAGTTCAAAGATTATTTCCTGGGAAATAAAACATCGCCTGCGAACAGGATCGCAGATACACAGAAATGTTTACGTGTAAGCGGAAAGCACAACGACCTGGAAGAAGTTGGCGTAGATACCTATCACCATACGATGTTCGAAATGCTGGGGAACTGGAGTTTTGGTGATTATTTTAAAGCTGAAGCCATTGCCTGGAGCTGGGAACTATTAACCGAAGTTTATAAAATACCAAAAGATCGGTTGTATGTAAGTGTTTTTGAAGGGGATGAAAAAGAAGGCCTTCCTTCATCTAAAATAGCTTTACAGGAGTGGCGCAAACTGGTTTCAGATGAGCACATCGTATTCGGCAATAAAAAAGACAATTTTTGGGAAATGGGCGATACCGGCCCTTGCGGCCCCTGCAGCGAAATACATGTTGATATGCGGCCTGATGATGAACGTGCATTAATACCTGGTAAAGACCTCGTAAATAAAGACAATCCGCAGGTAATAGAAATCTGGAACAATGTATTTATGCAATACAACCGCCTGAAAGATGGAAGCCTGCAACCGCTTCCATCACAGCATGTAGATACCGGAATGGGTTTTGAAAGGCTGGTAAGGGTGATACAAAATAAAACATCAAACTACGACACAGATATTTTTACCGGCACCATTGCAGAAACTGAAAAAATTACCGGTAAAAAATATACGGCTGGTGATGACAAGGAAAGTATTGCTTTCAGGGTACTGGCCGATCATATCCGGGCAATCGGGTTTACCATTGCAGACGGGCAATTACCTTCTAATACCGGTGCCGGTTATGTGATACGCCGTATCCTGCGCAGGGCAGTGAGGTATTATTATTCTTACCTCAATTACAAACAGCCACTGCTTTACCAATTGCTTCCGGTGATAGCCAAACAATTTGAAAACGTATTCCCTGAACTTGACCAGCAACAGGATTTTGTTAGCAAAGTGATCAGGGAAGAAGAAGAAGCTTTTTTAAGAACCCTCGACAAAGGCTTAAAAAGAATGGATATCATTATTGCCGCTGCATCCGATAAAATAATTACCGGTAAAGATGCTTTTGAATTACTGGATACTTTCGGTTTCCCGATAGACCTTACCAGGCTTATAGCATCGGAAAATAATTTATCTGTTGATGAAGCCGGTTTTGAAGCTGAAATGAAACAGCAAAAAGACAGGAGTCGTGCTGCAACAGCATTAGACACCGAAGACTGGCAGATTGTGCATGAAGGAAATAACAGCAGTTTTGCCGGTTACGAAAGCCTTGAAACAAAAACCAAAATTTTAAAATACCGCAAGGTTTCAGGTAAAGGGAAAGAATTGTATCAGTTGGTACTGGAGAATACCCCATTCTATGCTGAAAGTGGCGGGCAGGTAGGCGATACCGGTACCATTTCAATCCCGGCACAACCGGGTGAAGCAGCCGTTACCATTATCAGGATCATCAACACCAAAAAGGAAAATGACCTGATCATACATTTTACAGAACAGGTGCCCGCTTACCTTTCTGGTGAAGTAACGGCAACCGTTGACCGAAACAGGAGAAAGAATATAACAGTGCATCATAGTGTAACACACCTCATGCATGCTGCATTACGCAAAACCCTTGGTACTCATGTTGCACAAAAAGGAAGTCTCGTTAATGAAGAACATACCCGTTTCGATTTTTCACATTTCGCAAAAATGAGCGACCAGGAACTGGAAGCTGTGGAGGAAACAGTAAATGAAAAGATCAGGGAAAATATTCCGGTTGTAATAAGGTCGATGGGAAAGGAAGAAGCGATTGAAATGGGAGCCATGGCCTTGTTTGGGGAAAAATATGCCGATACTGTAAGAGTTGTAATTATCGATCCGGCATATTCCATAGAATTGTGCGGCGGAACTCATGTGGGAAGCACCGGCGAACTGGGTATTTTTAAAATAAAACAGGAAACGGCAATAGCCGCAGGAGTTAGAAGGATTGAAGCCGTTTGTGGTAATGCTGCTGAAGTGTTGATCAAAGAACAATTTGATCAGGTAAGGCAGATACGGGAAACATTGAAGAACCCGGCAAACATCATTAAATCAATAGAAAGTATACAGGCAGAAAATGCCGCTTTGAATAAACGCATTGAATCATTGGAAGCCAGGCAACTGGTTGGTATCCGCAACGAGCTTTTACACAAGGATGAGATCATAAACAATGTTAGTTTTATAGGAGATATCATTGAAGTTCCCAACGCTGACGCTTTAAAAAAATTATGCTTCGATCTTAAAAACCATTTGCACGATCACCTCGTGGTACTATGTGCAAATATTGGCGGCAAAGCAAATGTGGCCATCGGCATCAGTGAAACTGTAGTAACTGCAAAAAAATTAGATGCCGGTAAGATCATCAATGAGCATGTAAAAACGCTCATTAAAGGCGGTGGCGGAGGCCAGGCAACACTGGCAACTGCAGGAGGACAGGATGTAAGCCGTTTGCAGGATGTTATTGAATCGGTTAAGTCATTATTGAAATAATCTAATAATATCCTGGTCGTTACAATGTAATTATAACATAGCTGTTGAGAAACTATGCTGAAGAATTTTACGTTCAATCGCTTTCATCATTAAATATGCAAATTCTTTTCGAGACAACCCGGTTGATATTCCGCCGCTTTACCGAAGCTGATGCAGCTTTGATTCTGCAATTGAACAGCGACCCGGAAGTTCTGAAATACCTGCATGAACCCGTATTGCACGATCTGGAACACGCCCGTAAAATAATCCGGGAAATCATTTTACCGCAATATGAGAATAACCTGGGACGATGGGCCATGCATTTAAAAGAAAACAATGAATTCATCGGCTGGTGCGGTTTAAAATTCCGTCCGGAAATTGATGAAATTGACCTCGGCTACCGTTTACAAAAAAAATACTGGGGAATGGGCTTTGCCACTGAGTCTGCCCGTAAAACACTGGATGTTGGATTTAATGTGCTGGGCCTGCATACCATTACTGGCAGGGCACATATAGAAAATGTATCTTCATTGCGGGTACTTGAAAAAATTGGTATGAAATTTATAAAAGAAGAAGTGATAGATGATTGCCCGGTGAAAACATTTATTGCCGAAAACCCAATCAGGTCAATTTAATTTCCATTAGGTATTGGTGGCCTTTATTCATTCCCGGTAGTCATAAAAGAAAAAGTATGATCAATTACAACCCAAAAGAATGGTTCACATTTATTTTTCATTTTCATAAAGCTGATACATTCAGGAAATTATTTCCACTGTTGATCGGCATCAGCATTTATGCTGCATTTGTTGCATTCCTGGAAACAAGGGTCTTCCCCATTACCGATAAAAGTTTTGTTCGCAACATACCGATCATGCACAACCTTTTGGGTTTTGCTATCTCCATGCTGCTGGTTTTTAGAACCAATACTGCATATGACCGGTGGTGGGAAGGTCGTAAATTATGGGGCGGACTGGTTAACAACAGCCGCAACCTGGCGATCAAATTATCTGTGATGTTACCAAAAGAAGACAGGGAACAGCGAATTTTTTTCAGGAAAATCATTCCCGCATATGCATTTGCGTTACACAATCACCTGAGAGCTGAAAAAACAAGGAACTCCCTTTTTGATACCGATGAACACAACCATATTCTTACACAAATAGATAAGGAAAAGCATATCCCTAACCAGATTGCCCTTTTAATGTTTTCACACATCCAGCAATTATACACAGATAAAAAAATTGATGGAAGCCAGTTGATTGTGCTGAACTCGGAACTACAGTCATTTACTGATATTTGCGGTGCCTGTGAGCGGATCAAGAATACGCCGATACCCTATTCCTACAGTGTGTTCATAAAAAAATTCATTTTCTTTTACATTATGACATTGCCCGTTGGTTATGTTTTCAGCCTGAGTTATTATGTAATACCGGTAGTTGCTTTTATCTTTTATGTACTTGCCAGCCTTGAACTGATTGCAGAGGAAATTGAAGACCCTTTTGGCGGCGATGATAATGATGTTCCTACTGAAAAGATTGCAAGAAATATTCACAACCACGTGAATGAGCTGATTTAAGTTCAAATAGAGTTTACACCTTTTAAGTAAGGTGTAAACTCTATTTGAACACCTCAATTGTTAAAGAAAAATAAATATTTCCGAAAAGTTTCGTATTTAAATAAAACTCCTTAGTTTTGAAGTACTAAAAGTTTCGTACATAAAAAATATAATCATGAAAAAAGTAATTGTTTTTGCATTCTTACCCTGG
>JAGPDJ010000244.1 GCA_018057635.1 Ferruginibacter sp.
TTCCATATCAGGTTACCCATAGATTGTTCCGCTGCAACAATGTCCATTGCACTCGTGCGCAGTTTCATGAAACAGAATTCTTGCAAGTAATGCTTTATTGACGAAACGAATCTGGACACTAAAAAAATCTGCGGCCAGTTTTGCAGCATAATTAATAAAAAAAACATACAAGTGAAAAACATTATAGTAGCTGGTGCAGGAAAAGGCGTTGGATTAAAAACAGCCGCATTGTTAGCTGAACAAAACCAGGTGATCAGCATTTCGAGAAACATGACCAGTGAACTGGAAGCATTGAATACACGCTTTTACCAGGCCGACCTGGCAAAGGATAACCTTGAACAGCTGAATGACTTACCCGACAGCATTCATGGTTTGGTATACTGCCCTGGTTCTATAAACCTGAAGCCTTTTAACAGGCTTTGCAAACAGGATTTTCAAAATGACTTTGAGCAAAATGTGCTGGGCGCTGTTTCGCTCATTCAAAAAATATTGCCCGGTCTGAAAAGAGCAAACGGAGCTTCTATTGTGCTGTTCAGCACAGTAGCTTCTACGCAGGGTATGCCGTTTCATGCATCTATTGCCACTTCCAAATCTGCAGTAGAAGGGTTGGCAAAAAGCCTTGCAGCAGAACTGGCCGTTTCAAAGATCAGGGTAAATGTGATCGCTCCTTCATTACTGGATACATCACTTTCCGGTTTCCTGTTAAATACATCCGAAAAAAGAGAAGCAGCAGACAAACGCCATCCTTTGCAAAGAATTGGTACTGCCGAAGAAATTGCACAACTGGTTTCTTTCCTGTTAAATGATAACAGCAGCTGGATAACCGGGCAGGTAATTGGTGCTGATGGCGGTTTGGGAAGTTTAAAAACCTGATAAGCCAAAGCGCATTCGCCTAGTTGGGTGACTCACGCAACAAAATTATATAACCGGAAATCCATTTCGTAAAACCGCTATTGCTGTTCAGGAGATTACAAAACTGTACCAGCGGAACAATCTATGGGTAACCCGGGCTGCGAATTCTCATTCGTTCCGTATATGTAATGATAGCATGATGCGTTCCTACGGAACGCTTAACTCTTTTCAAATAACTTCAACTACCCGTAAAATGTTCCGATGGAACATATTGCGAACTGTTGTAGTGAAGTCACGAACCGGGGCACTTGATGTATATTGTGCCGTAAAATAGCCCCCTAAACCAAAACATAGCATTTTATCAACAAAAATTCATAAACCCAGTATTGCTTTTATCCGCGGGTAACCGGCCTTGCTTACAGGAACCTTTGCACCTGACCTGAGTATAGCAATATGATTTTCCTTTTCATAAGGATCAATACGGGTAACTTCATGCAGGTTGATGATATATGACCGGTGTGAACGTACAAATAAACTACTGTCCAGTATGTCTTCAAAATATGCCATCGTTTTATTCTTCAGGAAAGAGCCTTCATTGGTATAAATTTTTACATAATCATCTGCAGCTTCCAGGTAATGAACTTCATGAAGCGGTATGATCTTTATTTTGGTTCCTGTTTTTACAACAACCCGCTGTTGCTGCGCCGGATGGCCGGATACCTGTTGCAGCAGTTTATTGGTTATTTTATCATCCGGTTTCCCGTTTATATCCAGCCACTTACTGATCGCTTTATTGAACCGTTCCTGAGAAAAAGGTTTTAGCAGGTAATCCACAGCGTTAGCTTCAAAAGCCTTCATGGCATATTCATCATACGCTGTGGTGAAAATAATATGTGGCGGCCGGTCAATTAATTCCAGCATTTCAAACCCGGTGATCTTGGGCATCTGTACATCCAGGAAAATAAGATCCGGTTCATATTGCTGGATAGCTTTTAATCCTTCAAAACCGTTCCCACACTCTTCCACAACTTCCAGCTGAGGATGCTGTTGAAGGCATTCTTTTACCACACTCCGGGCCAGCGGTTCGTCATCTATGATCAATACTTTGTACATCAATTATATATTTTCTGTAACTGCTTGTTGCGGGATCTTTACCGTAACAATAAAGATATTTTCTTTTACTTCAGTTTTCAACAAATCATTCCGGCCAAATAGCAAATACAGCCTTCTTTGTACCGAACTTAATCCGAAACCTGTACCGCGGCCGGGTGAAGCAGTACTTTCATCAAATGGATTCTTTACAGAAATGATTAATTCGCCCGCTTCCAGCCCTGCATTAATTGAAATAACTGCTGCATCCGTGGTATCATACAAACCAAACTTGATGGCATTCTCAACCAATGGCTGTAATATCATTGCAGGAATACCGGCTTCCATAGTTTCAGGTGGTATTTCAACATGAGTTGATAAGCGGTTTCCAAAACGGACTTTTTCTATATTCAGGTAAAGCTGAAGCGTATTGATTTCTTCCTGTAGCTTAATCCATTGCTGGTCTTCCTTTTTTAATGTGGCCCGGAGGAACTCACTCAGCTGTTGCAACATATTCCTTGCTTCTGCAGGTGTAGTTCCTATCAATGCATTGATGGAATTGAGGGAGTTGAATAAAAAGTGTGGCTGCAATTGCTGACGCAATTTGTATAGTTCCGCCTCTTTGCTGATGCTTTGTATTTCTGTTCTCTGTTTTTCAGTTTCTGCCTTTTCCTGCCAGCTGTAATATATATACGCGATTAGGCAGCTGCAGCCGTTTATTAAAAAAGCTATCGCTGTTCTTACAGGCCATGTTTCCATAAACATAGAATTGAGACTGTCATCTGCTCTTAATACAATTCCCAATACCCACTTGTTTACAAAAAACCAGGCAACCGTTAACAATACAACCCAAACAAATAAATTAATGAAGCCATTCTTTTTGGGTAAATAAAAACGCAGCATGGTAAAGATCAGCATACCAATAAAAAGCAGGAGTGTGTTGCTTATAATACTGTCGGTAAGTGCGCTGAACCAGCCAATACCCATATAATACAAAACAAGCTGGTGCACACTGATCCACACAAACCAGCTAATGCAGAAAGGAACCATGAAAGCTAAAGAACGAAAAGGTGAAATTGCCACTTTAGTAATTATTGATTAATGAATTCTACCGGTTGCTGCAAACAAGATTCTTTTAATAACATTGAATCTATATAATCTTTAGCATAATCAGTTTCTATTATTGTTGAAAACAACTCTGCACCATCTGCCATATCTGAAAGCACCAACACTTCAGTAACAGCTATCAGTTTCCATTGAACAAGACCTTCCAAAGCCGGCATTTCATTTAAAGCAAATCTTTTGGCTTTTTCTACTGCTGAATACATATCCGGAGCCTCAATAATACGCCATTGCTCATTGAATTGTGGCCTGTGATTTCCCGTGCCGCAGGTAATCCGGAAAATCAATTTTATAAAAAACCAGTTCATTGCAGTATTGGTTAAAATATTATGCCGATTTAATATCAATACCGCCAAACATCACAAAACCTTCTATAACAAGTACCTTATCCGTAGTTATTGCAGATGGCTCCCTGCGTTTATCTTCAATGGCTCCCAGTACGGCAGCGGCTTCTGTTCTTATTTGCCAGTTAGACGGAACAAATAAAGTAGTGCCACCAAAAACATTTACAATTTCAAGTTTTATTTCACCTGTGAAATCTGCATTCATCAGGTTGATCTCAGATCCGCCGAAAACAGTAACCACTTCGCCTCCTTTAAAATTTTTGGAATAAACGTTTTTCTTTACTGCTCCAAAAACTGCAGCAATATCTACCATTTCTTCTGTTGATCCGGATCCGCCTGCTGTGGTTCCTGTATATGCTGTATCTCCGGCACCGGCTGTTGTTTCTTTTGCATCATTAAAATTATCATTGGTTATAACAGCATTTCTTTTCCCCCTGTTCAGCAAAACACTCAATCCTATTGCTCCCAACACCACCGGCCAGAAAAAATCGTTGAACCTAAGCTCCGGGCTTATTTTCATAGCCAGGAAAAACACACCCACCAAAGTGATGATCCACCAGTTATTATTTGCAAAACGGTCTTTTAATCCCTGTACAATACCAACTACAATAAGTATCATCGGCCAGGTAAAGAAATACCATGGAAAAGGGAAACCAAGGTTACGCATTAAAATGAGCACTGCGGCTGCAATAATTACCAGGCCGATCATGACCCGGTCATTCAGTCTTTTTTTTCTTCTTTGAATTCTGTCGCGTATCATATTGATTAATTTTATACAAATTTACAGGTACAGGGTGCTGTTGTCAAGGGTATAACGGCTTTCGGTATCAGATCGTCGGTAAATGGCAATAAATTATCGGTAAAAAATTTAAACAGTTAATTCCTGTATTGTTATTGATTGAAATCAGAACTCTTTGCCTTAAAAAAAAGTATATTGAAAGTGCTTTATAATTGTATATTTCAAATTATTATTACTGCCGGTTAATGATCAGTATACGCTTTACCTGGCTAACCGGCCATATATATATCGTTATGAGAACAATCATTTTGTTACTGTTTTTTTTATTGATTACCGGCATTTCCAAATCACAAATTAATCCGGTTTTCTTTGAAAGGGCAACTAGTGATACAATCAAAAAAACTGACAGTACAAAGTATATTTATACTTTAGATGCTCCGCAGTCAAATCAGGGTAAAGTACAACCTGTATTAAAACCAACCGGCTGGGCA
>JAGPDJ010000245.1 GCA_018057635.1 Ferruginibacter sp.
GAACAGGCCCGGTTATGGTTGTTTTTGGGTGAAACGGGTTATTGGCGCCTGTGGTTTTCCGGTAACCGTTCTTATTATCATAAGCGCCAAATACAACCCGTCCTATCTTGCTCCAGTACAGGGCGCCGGAACACATCAGGCAAGGTTCAAGGGTTACGAATAAGGTTGCTTCCGGAAGATATTTGCTTCCAAGGGAATTATAAGCGGTAGTAAGCGCCATGATCTCTGCATGGGCAGTACTGTCGTTCAGCATTTCAACCTGGTTATGCGCTCTTGCAATGATCCTGTTATTCATTACAACAACTGCTCCTACCGGAACTTCATCAATATCAAATGCCTTTTGAGCTTCTTTGATTGCCTCCTGCATATATTCTTCATCACTCATATAAATGTGCCTAACTTTAAACAAATTTAAGGTAATGTATGTGGTAAATAAATTAACAACGCTTCGTAACTATTATAATAGTGGTGCAACGAGGCCGGTTGATTTCAGGAAAAAACAATTAAGGAATTTAAAAACAGCCGTTGAAAAATATGAACAACGACTTTATGCAGCACTCTATGAAGACCTGAAAAAAAGCCCGGAAGAATGCTGGGTAACGGAAAATGGCTTTGTAATAACCGAGATCAACCATGCGCTCCGTCACCTGGATGGATGGGCAGAACCGGAAAGAGTATCCACAAACCTGTTAAACCTGCCTTCTGCAAGTTATATCCTGAAAGACCCGTTGGGAGTTGTGCTGATCATCGGCCCATGGAATTACCCTTTCCAATTATTGTTTAACCCACTGGTTGGCGCCATTGCTGCCGGTAACTGTATTGCTTTGAAATCTTCCGAATTTGCTCCCGCAACTTCCGCGGTAATAAAAGCAATGATCACAGAAACTTTTGACCCGGAATACATAATACTATTTGAAGGAAACGGCGCTGATGTAATTCCGGAAATGATGAATAATTTTATTTTCGATCATGTATTCTTTACCGGTAGTACTACAGTAGGAAAACTCATTTACCAGATGGCTGCAACTAATTTAGTTCCGGTTACACTGGAGCTGGGTGGTAAAAGCCCATGCATCATTGAAGAAGATGCCAATATAAAGGTTACGGCCAAACGCATTGCACTGGCTAAATTTTCAAATAACGGGCAGATGTGTGTTGCTCCGGATTACCTGCTTGTACATCATTCCGTTAAGGATGCCCTGGTACATGAGCTGAAAAATGTGCTACATCAGTTTTTTGGCAGTGATGCCTTTCAAAGTTATAATTACGGGAAGATGATCAATGAAAAGCAGTTTGACCGTGTAGTAAAATACATGGCAGACGGGAAAATAATACATGGCGGAAGATCTGATAAAAACAATTTATTTATTGAGCCAACATTGTTGACAGAAGCAGATCCCCAAAGCGCAGTGATGCAGGAAGAAATTTTCGGCCCTGTACTACCCATCATCGGCTTTAATAAAATGGATGAGGCATTGAACATCATTGCCAAAAATAAAAATCCCCTGTCTTTTTATATTTTCACTTCATCCAGAGAAAAAGAAGAGAAATGGTTGCAGGCAGTTTCATTCGGTGGAGGCTGTGTAAACAATGCCAGCTGGCATCTCACCAATCACAATCTTCCATTTGGTGGTATAGGAAACAGCGGTTCCGGGCAATACCATGGAAAATTTAGTTTTGAAACTTTTTCCCATAAAAAATCAGTGATGAAAACGCCTACCTGGTTCGACCCGGCTGTAAAGTATCCGCCGTTTAAAGGGAAATTGAAATTGTTTAAGTGGGTTATCAGATAGTAGATTGGGTTATTGGTTTACTGGTTGATTGGTTTACTGGTTGATTGGTTTACTGGTTTAATAGAAAATACTTTTAAACCAAGGATAACTTAAAATTCACCTTAAGTATATATGTGAATTTAATATAAGTCCGTCATTGCGAGGTACGAAGCAATCTTAAAATAATATAATACCCCATTTAGATTGCTTCGTACCTCGCAATGACGAAAACTAAAAAAACTTACACAACTATTATTTCAATAAACGTCAGCGTTAAAATTATATATGAACAAATTTTTAAGGAGAACTTACGCAGTCTTCCTGTTGTTATTCGTCTCGTTCAGTGTATATGTGGTAATTATAAACAGAAATTCAAAACAAATGACAGTAAGGCAAAAGATTTTAAAGGCAGTTTACCCGGCATTTATATGGCTTACAAAAAAATCGGCCAACCAAAAGAGTATTGCTTCCGTTAATAAAACAACTCCACCCGTATCTTTTTATTCACTGAAAGCCACTGCAATCAACGGATCTGCTTTTGATTTCGGGCAGCTGAAAGGCAAAAAAGTACTTATAGTCAATACAGCTTCCGATTGCGGGTATACGGCACAGTATGATGAACTGGAAAAACTCTATAACGCCTATAAATACAAGCTGGTTATAATCGCATTCCCCTCCAATGATTTCAAAGACCAGGAAAAAAGTTCAGATAAAGAGATAGAACAGTTCTGTAAACTGAATTACGGCATAACTTTTCCATTGATGCAAAAATGTGTGGTTAAAAAAAGAGAAAACCAGCAGGAGGTTTTTAAATGGCTTACCGGTGCGGGCAGTAATGGCTGGAATTCAAAGCAGCCTGAGTGGAATTTTTCAAAATACCTGGTTGATGAACAGGGTTTTTTATTAAATTACTTCCCGCCGGGAATATCCCCGCTTGATAAAAAGATAACAGCATTAATAGCTGAATAAATGTAACATGATGAACAGAATTATTTTTTCCTTGTTTTCCCTGGTGTTTTTGTTTACATCCTGCACTGTTTACAAAAAAACAACTGCAACAGATGATGGCCGTATCAGTATAAACTTTGTACAAATTAACGATGTATATGAGATCGCTCCATTAAACAATGGCAAAGACGGCGGTATTGCCCGTGTTGCCACACTGAAAAAAAAGTATGTACAGGAAAACAAGAATACCCTGCTGCTGATGGCCGGCGATTTTCTCAGCCCATCTGTATACAACAGTTTAAAATACAAGGGTGAATCCATTAAAGGAAAACAAATGGTAGAAGCGCTGAATGCTGCCGGGCTTGACATTGCCATTTTTGGAAACCATGAATTTGACATCAAAGAAGCAGAATTGCAGCAACGGATCAATGAATCATCATTTCAATGGATATCTTCAAATACATTTCATAAAAAAAAGGATGGTAAAATATCTCCTTTTGCCAAAACAAATACAGGAAAGCCGGAAGATCCTTTCCCGAAAACATTCATAAAAACATTTACCGATGCTGATGGCACTACTGCAAAGATCGGTTTCTTTGCTGTTACACTTCCGTTCAATAAAGCCTCATACGTTTTTTACGAAGATGCACTGGCAGCTGCAAAGAAATCTTTCAGCTATTTAATAGACTCAGTAGATGCTGTGATAGCTATCACCCATCAAACCATTGAAGAAGACAGGATTCTGGCCAGTGAGATTCCGGGGCTTTCCCTTATCATGGGAGGACATGAACACGATCAGCATTTTGAGAAACACTGGGATATTTATATCAGCAAAGCAATGGCAAATGCCAGGTCGGCTTATGTACTTACACTTAATATTAATAAAAAGAACAAACAGGTTTCTGTAACTCCCAAACTGGAGAAAATGGATGAACAAGTAGCTTTAGACAGCAATACACATAAAGTGGTAACAAAGTGGGTGAATATAGCCAATGAAAGTTATGCGGCCCTTGGATTTGAGCCAGGGAAAATAATTGTGAATAATATGCAGCCTTTAGACGGCAGGGAAACTGAAGTAAGAAGTTATTCAACAAACCTTTGTAAACTGATTGTATCGGCTATGCAAAGTGCTGCTCCACAATCACCGGTGGTTATCATGAATGCGGGTTCAATCAGGGTAGATGATATTCTCCAGATGCCGGTAACACAATATGACATTTTACGCACCCTTCCTTACGGAGGTGCTATCAAAGAAGCAGATATAACCGGTAGTCTGCTGGTACAAATTCTGGATGCCGGAACAAAAAATAAAGGCACAGGTGGTTACCTGCTTTACAATGAAACTATACGTTACAATCCCGAACTTAAAAATTGGAGTATAGGCGACACCGTTATTGATCCTGCAAAAATATTCAGGGTGGCCCTTACAGATTTTTTACTAACAGGCGGTGAAGCCAACCTGGATTTTTTGAAACCCGGCAATTCCGGAATTTTAAAAGTATATGATACGGAAAATTCACTGTCCAATCCAAGGGCAGATATCAGAAGAGCGGTCATTCAATATTTACAAGCCAGGCAGTAAAAAATACAAAGCAGATTTCTTACTGTACAATTTATGCTGTTTTCAATAAGAGATATGCTTACCTTAACGGTGTATTTCTAAAAACATAAAATTAAAATATGTTTACAAAATCAGACATTGAAAAATACTTCACTGCCGAAAAATCTGAAAGCCTGCTTTTTGTGATCATCGGATTTACTGCCATTATTGCGGCAGTGGTTTTCTTTTTTTTTCTAAAAACTAATTTTTACAAAGGATTGTCTGTGCCACTTTTACTCATTGCATTTATTCAAATTTCCGTAGGTTTTACTGTTTACAAAAGAAGCGACAG
>JAGPDJ010000246.1 GCA_018057635.1 Ferruginibacter sp.
TGTACCAAACAGCCTGGGTTGATTCTTTGCACCGGGTTAGTTTTTTTGAAGATGTATATTCAAAATTCAGTGAATAGTTATTTTTTAATGACAATTGTTTCAGTTCATGCTGATAAGCATCATGGAATTGTTTTTTCTTTGTTTTTAACTTGCTATTAATAAAATAGCCAATTATGAAAACAAATATTATTGTAAGCTTTGTCATTATGGTTTTTATGATAAGTTGTTCAAGTTCCCGGATCACCCATTCATGGAAATCTGATAACATACCGGAAAAAAAATTCAGTAAAATTATGGTTGTTAGTGTAATTGCGGGAAGCGACTGGTCAATCCGTGATAAAATGGAGGCACATTTGGTAGGAGACCTTACAGATAGAGGATATGTGGCCGTTTCTGCAATAAAAGAATATGGCCCTAAATATTTTGAGAATATGAAAGAAGCAGAAGTGCTGGATAAATTGTCTAATAGTGGCGTAGATGCTGTTATTACAGTTGTGTTGCTGGATAAGAACAAGGAACGCTATTATGTTCCCGGCCGGGTATATTATTCACCATACACTATTTACCAGCGTAATTTCTGGGGGTATTATACAACCATTTACGAACGCATTTACACTCCTGGATATTACCAGGTTGATACGAAGTATTTCTGGGAAAGTAATTTTTATGATCTAAAGAACAAGAACCTGCTTTATACAGTTCAAACAGAAACATTTGATCCCGAATCTGTAGAAATACTTGCACATGAATATGGATTATTGATTGTAAACGATATGAATAAGAAAGCAGCTTTAAAATAAAGCAGGTTCATATTGTAAATATCGGGAGCAAGTATAACTTATTGCTGGGGATATCTGTATTTTCATGTATATTAATATTATTTTCTTGCCTGTTAAATAATTAATGTTTCCACTGTTTTTATTTATATATTTTTCACACATTTAATTTGATTTTTATTTGTCTCGGATAGCCGGAATTGTATTGTTACAAATTCTTATAACATGTTTTATATCTTTTATTTTCAAAATTTATAATTTAGTTATAAATTACCGGTTATGGATAATTTTTCTGCTAAAGAAATTTTAAAGGAAAAAGAAAGATTTGAAGCGCTGTTTGAATATGCTTCGATGGGTATTGTAGTTGCCAATGAAAAAGGAATCATTGAGCTGGCAAATCAATATTTATTGAACCTGTTTGGGTATGACAACGTTGATGAATTACTTGGTAAAGAAATTGAAATGCTTATTCCGGCCCGCTATTCACATAAGCATCATACTCACCGGACAAAATACCTGAAAAAGCCGGAACGCAGGTCAATGGGAGTAGGAAGAAATTTGTTTGCTATTAAAAAAAACGGCACAGAGTTCCCGGTGGAAGTAAGCCTGAGTCATTACCATTCCCAGGATGGCACATTTGTAATTGCATTTATCATTGATATATCAGAAAGAAAAGAAATTGAAAACGCCATTCTGCAACAGAAGGAACAGCTTTTTGCAAATAACCTGAAAATTGAAGAACTTAACAACGGACTGGAAAATAAGGTTGAAGTAAGAACAAGACAACTTCAGGAAACCTTACACCAGTTGGAACAATCACGTGATGAATTAAAAAAAGCACTCAGCAAAGAAAAAGAACTTGGCGACCTGAAAAGCCGTTTTGTTTCGATGGCTTCTCACGAATTCCGTACACCACTGAGTACAATACTTTCATCGGCATCCCTTCTTGCAAAATATACTGAATCACAAGAGCAGGAAAAAAGGGATAAGCATATTAACCGTATAAAATCTTCGGTAAATAACCTCCTGGATATTTTAAATGAATTCCTTTCTATCGGCAGAATAGAAGATGGCAAGATACTAACCAGGTACACAAGGTTCAATGTTCAGGAATTTGTAGAAAACATTTGTAATGAGATCAGGGGTATCGCTAAAAAAGAGCAGCAATTCGTTTACATCCATACCGGGAAACAGGAAATTGAACTGGATGATTCACTGTTGCGAAATATCATTTTCAATCTTATGTCAAATGCAATCAAGTTTACATCTGACGATGGTATCATTGAAGTATTTTCTTCAATGAAGAATGACATTTTTACAATCACTATAAAAGATAATGGTATTGGTATCTCTGAAGAGGATCAGCAGCACTTATTTGAAAGGTTTTTCCGTGCATCCAATGCTACCAATATACAGGGTACAGGCCTTGGCCTGCATATAGTTGCAAAATATGCTGAATTAATGAATGGAACTATTAGCTTTGCAAGTGAACTGGAAAAAGGGACCAGCATAACTATTTCATTTAATAAACCCCCGCAATAAAAAAATGAAGCAACGTATATTATTAATAGAAGACAATGCAGATATCAGGGATAATACTGCCGAGATCCTTGAGTTGTCTAATTATATTGTTGATACCGCCGAGAATGGCAAAATAGGAATTGAAAAGGCTCTCTTGCAAAAACCCGACCTCATTATATGTGATATCATGATGCCCGTTTTGGATGGGTATGGCGTATTACACCTGTTGAATAAGAATGAAGAGCTTTCCGGTATCCCCTTTATTTTTTTAACTGCAAAATCTGAAAGAGGCGACCAGCGCAGGGGGATGGAAATGGGTGCAGATGATTATATTACAAAACCATTTACAGATATAGAATTACTGAATGCCATTGACAGCAGGCTGAAAAAAATAAAAATTCTCAAGAAAGAATATACTTCCGACCCGCAGGGCATCCAGGAAATGATGAATGAATTTGGCGAATTGAATACACTTGATAATATTACAGAGAACAGGGAAGAAAACCACTATAAGAAGAAACAGGCTATATATATGGAAGGCAACCATCCGTATAAACTTTTTTATATCAAGAAGGGGAAGGTTAAAACCTTTATCAGCAATGAGGATGGTAAAGTGCTAACTACCGGCCTGTTTGGCGAAGGCGATTTTTTTGGTTACACCGCTTTGCTGGAAGGTACCATATATAAGGAAACAGCCGAGGCTATAGATGAGAGTATCATCACAGATATTCCGATCGATGAATTTCAGAAATTATTATATCATGATGCAGCAGCCACCAGGAAGATCATCCAGTTACTTTCAAAGAATATAGCAGAAAAAGAGCAGCAGTTATTGAACATCGCTTATAATTCTCTCCGGAAAAGAGTGGCAACAGCATTAATCACGCTGCTTAATAAGTATGGTAAAGAAGGGGATGATGTGTTCACAATTAATTTTTCCAGGGAAGATCTAGCCAATATTGCCGGAACAGCAACAGAATCGCTCATACGTACGCTCAGTGATTTTAAAAATGAAAAACTGATCGATATACAGGGAAGCAGGATATCTGTGTTGAATGAGAAGAAATTATCCGGAATGTTAAATTGATGTTTTTTGCGCCGGATTATAATAAAGATCCAAGGTACTGGTTGAATTCATTTTTAAGCCCGGCAAAATTTTTCTCAAAATATCCCATCTCATTGTGGAGTTTCTTGTGCTTATGGGTTATTTTTTTCTCATCTGTTTCCAGGCCGTTTGCCGTATTTTTAAGTATATGTTGTAGTTCTATGATGTCTGCCTGCATATCTTTAATGCATTCATCATTGTGTACGAAGCTGTTTTGAAAATGTTCTGCCTGGGCTACAAATTCCTTATCCGTATTGGTGTCCAGCACCTGTGAAAGGCGTGTCTTCAAAAATGAATTTTCCTGCAGGTAAAAATCCAGAGCCCGCTGCCATGTCATGTTTTCATGCAGGTATTGATCCATTCCAGAAATTCTTATACGGCTCATAATCATCTTAATTAAATCTTTTGACTCAAATGTATTCGACTTTTTAGCTTAAATAAAAAACCTTCGTCAGTATCAAACCTGAATTTAATCATGGCAATCTATTGTTTGTTGTGTTGTACTGGTATCATTATTTAATGACGGGCTTATATAAGGGATATCAAGCCCAAGCCCGCGAAGGATCAGCAGAACAGCCATACCTGCCATCAGGTATGGATAAAGTTTTTTGATCCGCTGCCTGATGCGGCTATTTATAAAGCCGCCAAAGAAAGCCAGGCTCCACATTACCGGTAATGTACCAAGGCCAAATGCAGCCATAAATAAACTGCTGTTGATTACAGAACCTGTTGATATTGCCCCGGCCAATGCCATATAAACCAATCCGCATGGAAGCAAACCGTTTAAAAGCCCTATAAAAAATACAGAATGATAATTTTTTCTGACGAAAAGGTTGCCAAGCTGTATCCTTGTTTTTTCAAAAAATTGTGTAATAAAATTTCTTTTTGTGAAATGATAGGCTGGCAGGAAAATGAATAAAAGTATACCAATGCCCATGATAACTGAAAGCCATTGCTGGTATCCGAAAAAAGCAAATGTACTTCCCGCAATTCCGAATATTGCACCGAGAACAGCATAAGTAACTATCCTGCCAAAGTTATAAAGCAAAGTTGAAAAGAATCTTGAAGTATTGTTGTTTGTTACAACCGGCAATGACAATGCCAGCGGGCCGCACATGCCGATGCAATGCATGGTTCCGATCCCGCCCATTATCAAAGCTGTTATGAACAAACTCATCATGGTATCATTATTTTTTCTTCAAAATA
>JAGPDJ010000247.1 GCA_018057635.1 Ferruginibacter sp.
CAATAGAATCTCCTGAAGCAATTGTAAAACATGGCGAATACCTTGTACAGATCATGGGATGTAATGATTGTCATTCTCCCAAAAGAATGGGCGCCAAAGGCCCTGAGATCATACCTGAATTGATGTTGTCGGGTTATCCATCAGACAGGCCAGTTGCTTCATTCGACAACAAACTGCTTAAAACAGGTTTTTCCGTATTTTACCCCGATCTCACAGCTGCTGCAGGCCCATGGGGAATTTCCTTTGCCGGCAATTTAACTCCCGATGAAACAGGAATTGGCAGCTGGACTGAACAGCAGTTTGGCAAGGCCATCAGGCAAGGTAAGTTCAAAGGTATTGATGGCACACGTCCCTTACTTCCACCAATGCCCTGGATGAATTATACAAAACTTTCAGACAATGATGTAAAAAGTATTTTCGCTTTTTTGAAAAGTATTAAGCCAGTGAGGAATATTGTGCCAATGGCTGTTCCTCCGGAAAGTTTAAAATAAAATTGAAAATTTATAGCAGGAACCATTTCGTTCACATAGAATTTCTTTGTATTGAAACTAAAAAACTTCTATACTACATAGAAATTATTTGTTAACCTTCAATGGCTTTGTGTTACAAATGTATAATTGAGTATCAATATATCTGTGTATGTATTTTTTAAGAGATAATAGATACATCAATTCTGTTTTTAACTTAAACATTTTGGGAGTGCCCACATTTTAAAACGCTTAATTCCATACATTTGCGGTGTGAAATTAGTGCTGTTCATATTTTCGCTGTATATGCTGGCATTGCCTTGTATTCCATGTATGGATAAATCTGATTGTGAAAGCAACACAGCACAACAAAC
This sequence comes from Ferruginibacter sp., assembly GCA_018057635.1. Next base: position 842 of record JAGPDJ010000247.1, read on the forward strand.
CAATATAATAACCACCAACCAGGAACATGAACATGAGCAGGAAACCTGCAGCCCTTTTTGCAATTGTGCCTGTTGCTTCCATACAGCTGTACCAAATTATTTGTTAAGTAAACATTCATTTACAAGTTATTTTCCTTTGCAAAAGCAAAAATACTTTTATACCCATATTTTCATTTCATCCAGTGTTTCCGGGAATATATGGCAACCTCCAAGGTTATGTTAGCCTGATCTGGCAGTTATAACCTGCAAATAACAGTGACGAATACCTGTCACCCGATTTTCTCATTCATTAATATTATTGACGATGCATAAAATATTTGCATTGCTGCTGGCTGTTGTTTTTATTTTTCCAGCCAATGCACAGCATAAATTCATAACAATTATAAAGGACTCTGAAACTGGCAAATCTTTGCCAGGTGTTTCCATACATTTTAAATCAGCAAATATTAATAGTATTACTGATAGTGCCGGTTTTGCCGAACTTGTTAATATTAACGCAGGCATTAGCGTAATTGTTTTCAGTATGTCGGGATACAAAACAGTTACAAGAAAATTTACATTTCCTGTTACAAACACAGGTATTGTTGAAATAATGATGGAAAAAGACCATAGTGAATTAGACGAAGTAATCGTACAAAGCACCCGAACAAGCCGTTCTATCAGTAATACAGCTACAAGGGTAGAAACCATTGATGGGGAAGAGCTTGATGAGAAAAACAATATGCGCCCGGCTAATATTTCTATGTTACTTCATGAAAGTACTGGTTTGCAGGTTCAGCAAACATCGGCCACTAGCGGAAATGCCAGCATCCGGGTTCAGGGTTTGGATGGCCGTTATACTCAGTTGTTAAAAGACGGCTATCCGAATTTTGGAAATTTTGCAAGTGGGTTAAGTATTTTGGAAATTCCACCTTTAGATCTCAGGCAGGTGGAAGTGATCAAGGGCCCGGCTTCTACTTTATACGGTGCCGGAGCCATTGCAGGTGTGGTTAATTTTATCAGCAAAACGCCCGGAGAAAAGTTTTCAGGAGATTTTATATTAAATCAATCCAACATCGGGCAGACCAACATTGGTGGCTATATTTCTAAAAAGAAAGGTAAGTTTGGATATGCAGTTTTGGCAGCATTTAATGCGCAGAAAGCTTACGATGTAGACAAAGATGATTTTACGGAAATCCCCAAGGGGCAGAATTTCACGATTCATCCACGATTATATTTTTACTTGAATCCATCTTCAACACTGATGATTGGAAACAGTTTAACTAAAGGGAATATTTATGGTGGAGATATCCAGGTCATAAAGGGAAATGGTAATGTAAGCCATTCATATTTTGAAAAGAATATCACATTACGGAACACATCAACATTGGAATTTGAAAAAAAATGGGAAAACAAAAGCAGTATTAAACTTAAACAAAGTGTCGGTTTTTTTAACAGGGAAATCAGCATTCCCGGTTATAGTTTTGCCGGATTGAATACCAATAGTTTTACTGATCTTTCATATATTTTTTTAAAGCCAAAGCATACAGCTATTTTTGGGTTGAACGTTATTTTTGATCAATTCAAACAAAAAGATACTGCGATTCAGAACACTGAATCTTTAACTTCGGGTATTTATATACAAGACACCTGGGATTTAACCGACAAGGTAAAAATTGAATCCGGGTTACGAATTGACCATGTACAATATGAGAATATCAATTATAAAAAAAACAAAGCTTTTGTATTACCCCGGTTGTCGGTGCTGTTTAAGTTAAGCAATAAGCTGAGTTCGCGGATCGGTGCGGGAATGGGTTATAAGATGCCAACCATTTTTACAGAGCAAACAGAAAGTATTCAATACCGCAATGTATCTGCATTGAATAATGTTACACCGGAAAAAAGTTTTGGAGGTACGGCAGATATTAACTTTAAAACCAGTGTACTGGAAGATCTTTCTTTTAGCATAAACCAATTGTTTTTTTATACAAGGATCAACACACCCTTGGTGCTGGAAACCGGGTTAACCGGCGAAATGTATTTTGTAAATGCCATCAAACCCATCATCAGTAATGGTTTTGAAACCAATGTTAAATTTATTTATAAAGAGAACCTGAAGCTTTTTGCAGGGTATACATATACAATTGCAAAGGCAACATATTTAACCGGTAACCAGTTTGTAACACTGCTTCCAAAAAATAAAGTAAACCTTACCCTGATGTATGAAAAAGAGGATAATTTTAAACTGGGATTGGAAGGGTATTTTAACGACATACAATATTTATCAAACGGAACACGCACAGTTTCTTTCTGGGAATTTGGGTTTATGGCACAAAAAACATTTCGAATGTTTTCATGCTATGTAAATTTTGAGAATTTTACAGACCAGCGCCAGAGCAGGTATAAAACGGTAGTAAGTGGGCCACATAACAATCCTGTATTTGATGAAATCTGGAACCATACCGAAGGATTTGTTTGGAATGCCGGAGTTAAATTAAAATTTTAATTGCATCTTTATATTGACAGTTTGTATGATGTTTCAATTTTATAAGGCTGGTTATTTTTGATATAAGAAAGAACAAATTAAAAGTGATTAGTTGATAATTAGTATAATTTAAAATTATGGTTGAAATTATAAGAACAGATTCAGGTTGTGAAGATTTTAAAGAATTGGTAAGGCTGCTTGATTTATACCTGGCGGAAAAAGACGGCGATGATCATTCCTTTTATGATCAGTACAACAGCATAGATAAATTAAACAATGTAGTGCTGGTTTATAAGGATGGTTTGGCAGTGGCTTGTGGTGCAGTAAAAGAATACTCAACCGGAGTAATGGAAGTGAAGAGAATGTATACAAGGCCGGAATTCCGCGGACAAAAAATTGCCAGTAAAGTATTACAGGAACTGGAAAAATGGTCGTTAGAACTTGGTTATCATACTTGTATATTGGAAACCGGGCGAAGGCAGGAAGAAGCAGTTGGATTGTATCAACATACCGGGTACACTATAATACCAAATTACGGACAATATCAGGACGTAGCATATAGTCTATGCTTTGAAAAGAAACTCATCCTGTAATTGCAGTATTGTTTTTTTTTAGCACTGGCTCAAAAGATTCTTAAAAATTCACTTTATCGTCATACTTACATTTTAAATGAAAGATCTACAATCATTAATAAATGAACTTGAATTAAGAGTAGCTGAATCTGACAGATCGGATTCACGCATTTCTGTTTCTAATGTTGGCTGGCATATTGAACATTCACTCCTGGTATTAAGTGCAATTACTGATGCCCTGGCAAGTTCAAACCCGGCTGATTTTAAAAGATCATTTAATTTTATCAGGATCATGGTTTTTACATTCGGCAAAATACCCAGGGGAAAAGGAAAAGCACCGGGAAGTGTAATGCCAAAGGAAATTATTAACCAGGCAATCTTGTTAAACCATATAGAAAAAACAAAAATTAAGATCAGGGATATTGAAAAATTGGAAAGTGATCGCTTTTTTAAACATCCTTTTTTTGGTGATCTGAAGTTGAGACAAACAATCAAATTCCTGCATATTCATACGAAGCATCATTTAAACATAATTAATGATATACTAAAACTACATATGTAATTATTTATACTCTGAATTGTTTTTTTTCTTCCCTGCAGTACGTTAAAACCTCCTGAATAAATGCTGTAAACCTCCTTTTTTTTAAGGCCATCCTGTGAACCTTTACGCATGCTTGTAAAAACATTCGGCAGTGCCGTATATGGTGTGGAAGCCATTACCATCACGA
>JAGPDJ010000017.1 GCA_018057635.1 Ferruginibacter sp.
AGTAATCACAGGGGCAATAATGTCTATGGCCACAGTTACCAGGGTGGTTAACTGGCGTGTGCAGCCTGCTGTGCTTGTAGCCAGTATATTGAATGTTGTGGTGGCTGTTAAATTCCCTGTTGGTAAACTGATCGTACCGCCGGTACCTGCAACAGGGCTTCCTATCAGCACGTTTCCGCTGTTGTTTCTAAGCTGGTAATCTACGCCTGATTGTGAGCCGGCAATATCAATACTGGTTGATGATCCTGAACAAACAGTAGCTGATGCAGCAGATGCTGCAACATTGTTTGGTAATGGACTAACGGTAACAGATGCAGTAGTTGCAGGGCAGCCTGTTGATGTTTGTGTGAATGTAAATGTAACGGAACCTGCCGCTACACCGGTTACAACACCAGCATTGGTAACAGTAGCCAGTGAGTTATTGCTGCTAACCCAGGTGCCGCCGGTTGTTGGTGAAAGTGTACCTGTACTTCCAACACATACATTTGATGGAGCAGTTACAACCGGTAACTGATTTACGGTTACTATGGCAGTATTGGTTAATGGATAATTACATCCGGTAACAGTATTGGTGGCGAGTATATTAAATGTAGTTGTTGATGATAATGCGCCTGTTGGCAAGCTGATGGTTCCGCCGGTACCAAATACCGGGCTTCCTATATTGTTGTAACCGGCATCCCGAAGTTGGTACCTGATACCATTTTCTGATAATGCAATATTAATATTTGAACTGCTGCCTGCACAAATGGTTGCTGGCGATGCGGTAACCGTTTTACCAATTGATGTGGGATTTAATGAAACTGTTACAGTAAAGGAACAGTTTGAGCTATTGCCGGCTGCATCTGTTGCAGCATAAGTAACAGTAGTTGCTCCAATCGGAAAAGCGCTTCCACTTGCCAGGCCTGCTGTGAGAACCGGGGTAATACAGCTCTTTTTCAATATATAATTACCGGTTGAACCGGCACCAATATCATTCCATAAACCTGATGTATACACGTGTACATAATCTTCATTGCCTGAATTATTGGGTTCACCGCCATTCCAGTTAAAATAACTGATGGCCTCACCTGATCCGCCAACAAATGCTCCTTCCACAGCCAAATCATTGATACCAATATAGTAGCTTACTCCAAATCCCGCTGCAGTAGCAGCCGTTCTTACAAAACTATTTTCAGCTGCACTTTTAATGGTTGCAACCTGGCCACCCAACGCAGCGGCGGCTGTAAAAGCAGCAGCAGGAGACATGGTAGCATTTGATATATAATATGCAAAACCACCGTTTACACCCAATGAAGTATAACCGGCTATTGCCGGTGCAGTTGCACATCCGCTGCAATTATCAGTTACCATCGTTAACCCATAATTAACGATTGCGCTGCATTCAGATGCGTTTGCCGTTACAGCAATATTTGAAGTGCAGGTAATTGTTGGCGGGGTTACATCCGGCGAGCATTGGGCATATATCTCACTCGCTGTTCCTGTAAAAAAAAATAATGTGATTAGAAGTGCCTGAAAGAAATTTTGCCGGTGAAAGCAAGGTCTTCGTTGTTGGTTTGTATTAGCGGTTTGTTTTGCAGAAAAGCAAATAATACTGGTTACAATGCGCAATGAAGCACATAGCTTTTGTTTTGGCTTGGACATGTTTACGAATATTGGATTGAGATACTATAACGGTAAGGTGTTGATAATTATTATATTATTTACTGTATATGTTTAAAAAATCATCTCCTTTGAGGTCGTTTTTCAAAAGGATTCAAAAAGAAAGGCCGGAAAAACCCCATGTTTGCTGGTATTATATGTAATTATTTGTAGTTACAAATGAAGCAGTGACTGCTCCAGAATTATGAACAGAATGCTGAAAACAAATAAGCTAAAGAGGAAATGATTTGATTAATCTGCATGTTTCGGAAGTTCAAACCATGGGATTGAGTAGCGGAATGTTTTTTGCTACAAAGGCAGGAATGAGAGGATTTGGGGTTTTGTGGCAATTACTTGCTTAATCAAGTTTCGTGAGAAACGAACCAAGGCCATGGGGAACAATTAGCGGTTTTGGGATAGTTTGTAAACATTTAATTTAAATATCAGGGTTTTCTGTGTGCAAAAAATGTATTGGAATCTTACACTGATTTTAACTGGGGATGTTTGGGTTTGGATGAACAAAGTTTTGAGAATTACAAAAGCAAGTACCTGGATTTATATGATAAGGTAAAGAACAACGAAGCCAAGCAAAAAACATCCATCCTAAATGATATTGATTTTGAGTTGGAACTGATACACCGGGACCTGATCAATGTTGCCTATATCATTAACCTATTGGCAAACTAAAACAGGAAAAATCCAGTGAAGTCCTACAACAGAAAAAAGCTATCATGGATCTATTGGGTGGCGATGTTGAATTAAGAAGCAAACGTGAACTGATAGAAAAAATTATCCTGGAGAATTTACCGGTTATTGATGATGCTGATAACATACCCGATGAATTTGAAAAATACTGGCAGGAAAAAAATTATTGGCCATTAACAAAATCTGCAAAGGAGAACAATTTAAAGCCTTAATAGAAGCCTACATATTCAGCGGCCGGGATCCCATACGCGATGAAGTGCTCAAATATCTCGGTAACCGGCCCAGCATTTTACAAGCCCGTGAAATAAGGGAAAGGATCATTTTCAAAATGGGAATAGTGGCGTAAAAAAAAATAGCTTTTTTCGCACTGGCCCTTACAGGAGAGATTGCGGGGAAAAAGCTGAAAGGCATGTCTAAAAATTGGTAGCGAGATAATGCCCGGATTTTTAACTGGGGGGATAGACCTCGAAAAACTCTTTCCGGTAATCTGTCTCTTCTTCATTAATTATAGCCAAGGTACTCCCTTCTGAATTCAATTGCATCAATAGCAGACTTTGAAACAATTGAATCACGATCATTTTGCATTTGCAACAGAAATGGCTGAATGGAATCTGATTCAATTAGTTTTACTGAATAAACTGCATGGCTCCTTATTGTTGCTGATAAAGTTATATCTGTCGCCAAATTTTTAAGAAACGGAAAATTGGTTTCAGAGCCTGTATTCGCCAGGCATAAGATTTTGTGCACAGTGTCTTTTCCAAGTTCATTTGAAATGAAAAGTGCTTCTGTCAACCGGGCGCATTCCAGGGCGTCCGTTTTACGAAGATTATACGCAAGTCCGCCAAGTGCAAGTTGCGCAGACGAATACGGATCATGGTTTCCTGTGTTTTCAAATGCCATTTCATAAATGATCTCAACCGCCTTTTTCGTTGGTGATTTAGTCAAAGCAAAAACAGGCAGTAAGTCCATGACAACTTGTTTTTCAGTTCGGCGCTTATTTAATACCGCCGCCAGCACATCAATGGACGAATATGTCTCAGTCTGTGCCAAAGCAGTTAAAAGTACTTTATAGGTTTGTGTGCCGCGTTTTGCATTCGTCAATAATTCACCCATCTTCGCACATTCGCCCGGCTGTAAATAAGCCAGCGCTCTGAATTGCAGAATCAGGTTGTCTAAAGAGGCGGAATCAAGCCTTAAAGCCAACTTCTTTTCAAGGGATTCAAAACTATCAGTATTGAGAGTATGCGAGTATGCCAGTTCCCGAATCTGTTGCGCTGAATGTACTGCGTGTAAGCTGGAGCGTTTGCTGTATAAAGGGCTCGTTTCTAATCTGGATAAAGAGTTTAGTGAAACCGATGAAGCTGTTTGATGCGATACCAGAATGATGGAATACCTGGAACCTCCGGCGCTAATCGTATCTTTTTTCAAAACCGTGCATTCCGTTTCTGAGACTTCAATGGTTTTAAGTGTTCCGCAAGAGTCAGTTGATATTTTACCAATGCTTTCTACACGTATCTGCTGGCCTTTACCGGCTGATATCAAGTGGAGATACCCGGTTCTTATTTTTTCATAATCCCTGCTGCCATCATTGCCATTCAATAATTTGTACCTTGCTTCATACGTGCCATTGATGTTTTCTTCAGTAGTAATCCAGTTTGGTTTATCTAAAGTATTTCTCACAAACTGGAAATGGCCCAATATATCTTTTACAAATCGTTCAGACGAAAAGGATATAGAAGAGTCGGTTCTTATAGTGGTCATGTGTCCGTCTGCTGTGTAAGTAACGATTACGGGTTTTTGTATCTCGTTTTTTATGGTCGAAATATCGATGAGATTTTGTTTACTTTTCATTTCAATATTGACCAGGTGGGTTTCAAGAAAAGCTACACATCCATATTCGTTCGCCTGCAGGATTGTCTGTTTTACGTTGGCGGTTAGCTGCATTTTCAATTCCTGTAAATTCTCATTGCCAAAAAAGGACCTTCTTTCAGCACTTGTATCGTTCGAATAAAGTTTTTGGATATCGCTGAATGCGATCAATTCGTTTTCGTAACTATAAAGATATTCCTCTCCCTGGATCCAGCGAGGGCTGTTACAGTCATCAGCTTTTTTTTTAAAAGAAAACAACAGCAAGGCAGCAATGAATATTCCTGCGATAGTCACCTGAATTTTTACCATATACATTCTTTATTTTATAATTGAAATGATGTTAGCGGTTTATTGGGTCGAAATTAATTGCCTGTGCGAAAGCTCCACTCTGGATGAATCCGTCCCAGCTGAATATATTCACTTCGGCAATCCTTCCGCAAACTTTGGGAAACGGCCAGCATAAATCGGCGTATAAATATAGCCTGCCATTCAATTCCTTAACACTATATCCAAGATTGTAATGTGTAACAATAACAAGCTGGTCTTCATTATCAACTACAACCCCGATGCCTCCGTTGAGGGGAAATCCCACGGATAAAAAAGTTAATTCTGCACCTACACCTACTTCCCCAAAACCGAAACCAAGGCCAGCTTCCGCATATCCTGCAATTTGTGCATTAGGATATACTCGTAACACTAAATTTAATTTATCTACTGATAAGCCATAGTCCAGTCCGGCGTAACCTCTTACCCCAACACTACCTTCAAAAGTGATCGGCCCAACAATGGGAACCGAAAGCTGCAGGGATTTATCGATGCTCATTACAGCCGGTCTTTCCGACATATTAACCTGGAATGTAGAAGCATCATTGTGCTCATTGACCAGGTTTATCCCGGCCACAGCAACCACTAAATTCACCGAACTTGTAGAAGTCAGCTTTGCGGGCACAGTAATATTTGCGTCAGCCTTGAGTATGTTAAAAGCGTTCCCGAATAGTGATCCTTTTGCAGTGCACTGCGCATAGGCGCTATAGGTAGAAGGATCCAAACGGGGGTCGCAACGTGAATATTGTTTGATGTGTAATCCAAACCCGGTATTAACTGCAACAGCAAATTTTTCCGGGTCTCCAAGATATTCGCGATCAGTTGGCCACGATTTGGCAAAATCATATTTAAGCTCTTTTACCAGTCTTGGAGTGGCCGGCATGATCACGTGAGGTTTTTTTGCACTCATTGGCCGGCTTATGGCGGTAAATTTTCCATTGGTTTTGGAAAACATCATTTTATTGACAGCGTCTTTTTCAGCGGCAGTATATTTCAGGATTGGCTTGAGCGTAAGGTTGCCGACCTTAAGCGAAGGATTAAGGTATTTAGAGAGTTCCTTTTCAGATAACAGCGGTCCTACCTTTGCAGGCATCAACCTGAGTTTATTATCATATAATTTCTTATTCCTAATTATTTCTGATCTTAATACGTCCTTGTTCCGTAGTGAATATCCTTTTGCATTCATATCCTTTTCAATTTCATTCACTTGCTTGTAGTAATCTCCAGCCACAACAGTTTTGCCATTTGATAGCGTAATCATATCGGTAGGTGATACAAGCTTACCCGTTCCGTCTTTTATTTCAAAGGGAGCAAAAGCAATGGGATTTTTTTTAAATACTCTGAAAGAAGGGTCATTTTCCTTGATAAATGCTTTTTTTGCCAGGGTCTGTTTTTGAACAGGCTGCTTTTGGGCCAATTGCTTCAGTTTGGTAAAGGGATCATCGTTTTGGGCCAGCACCGTTTGAGTAACATGCAGGCAACCCACTACGGTTATAAGCATAATAATTTTGTGCATAAAATTTTGTTTTAAGCTTTAGCTGGTGAATGATATGATTGTGTGACTGTTAAAAAAAATTGTTAGCCAAAACAGTAATCGCTTTTTTAATAGGGATTAGATTAAAACTGTTTCAAAAGTAATGGTTATTACGGCCTTTGTCAATCGCATAAAAATGTGACAGGGAAACTATAGTTGGGAAATTATGGAATTTTTGTGAATCGCTTCGGTAACAGAATGTACGTCAAGTTTTTGGTAAATCCGCCGGACATACGTGCGAATAGAATCAATTGAAATATTTAGTTCTGCAGCAGCCATTTTGTAACTCTTTCCATGTTCAAGTTCATTGAGTACCTGGCTTTCCCGTACAGTAAGCAGAGAATTTGTATTGGTTTTTGTTTCATTGGCAGGATCGAATGTTTTGCCAAAGCTTATAATATATACCGGCTCATCCACACTGTTTCTTTGCAGCAAGGCAGCATTGATACTGACATGCACGTAATGTCCTTTTTTATGCAACATCCTGTATTTATAATGAAGTGGAATATGATCATATTTATAAGGATACTTTTTCCAGCGCAACCGCTGTTTATAATACTTTTCAATCAGGTGCACATCTTCCGGATGCGTTTTCGAAATAGCGAAAGCCCAGGTTCCATTCACAAAATTAAAAGCTTCCCAACCGAGAAAATTTTCAACCGACTGGCTGCAGAAAATATTTCTTCCAGACTTAATATCTGATATATAAAAGAATTCATCGTTTTTTACATTCAAAGCCCGTAAGAAGGGCATACGTTCATACGCAGTAGTGATATTTAATTCAGTTGCGGAATTCGAATCCTGAATGATGATAACATAGCCAAGGTTTGCATTTTGGTTGCCAAGCCCGGAGATAAATGTCAGTGAAGTGAACGTTGTACCATTTTTGCCTGCAAATCGAATGGAGTGTGGAACGAGTTTTTTTGAATTGTGTTTTTTCTTTTCCGTTGCAGAAATGATCAGTAAAAATATTTCATTGCTTATATCTTTGATATGCATGCCCATTAACCCGCATTCAACATCTAACAGCCTGCTGGCAGTTTCATTTAAATAAACAACAGATAATAAACTGTCTATAAATATGATGCCGTCTTTAAAATAATCATATGCCTGTTTACGAAAAGATAGGTACCCGGAGAGCTGCATTGGAATAAAAATGTTGTCTGAAAGTTATATATTTATTGTTATAAAAGCTAACATTAGTCCCTTAAATTATGATACCAGACTACTTTGTACAACTTGAGGGCACCCAGATAGCAGTGTATGACCATGGCGAAGTGTCAGCACCGGTTTTATTCTTTGTACATGGTAATTCACTTGGGGCATTCAGTTTTGAAAAGCAGTTTCGATACCTGGAAAGCAAGCACTATCGTTGTATCGCTCTTGATCTGCCCGGACACGGGAACTCGGGCAAAGCCCCGCCCGGTGTGTATTCTATGAGGTATTTCACAAAAATCATCAACGCATTCGTGAAAGAGTCAGATCTTCAGAAAATTTTATTTGTAGGGCATTCGTTTGGAGGCCACCTCTTGCTGGAAAGTTGCGGGGAATTGAATCAGGTAATGAAAGGCCTGGTTATTTTTGGTACCCCTCCGATGCAGTCGCCACCCGATTTTGCCAGCATGTTTTTTGAAAATGATGCTGCGGGGCTTCTGTTCCGGGATAACCTGGGTGATCATGAAATTGCTGTGTTTGGAAAAGCATTCATTCGACCACATGCGGAATTGCCGCAATCTATAAGCCACTCCATCAGGAATGCAGACCCTGCAATGCGCCATTCTATTGGAGCTGACCTGATGGCGGGCAATACGAAAAACGAAGCTACAATCATTGCAGATCTCAAGGTGCCTGTTGCAATTTTGCATGGGCAGGAAGATCAACTTGTTAATGCAGCATATTTTCAATCATTAGTAATTCCCAGTTTATGGGAGAATAAAATACACTTGATTCCCCAGGCCGGACACAGTCCACAAATAGAACAGCCGTGGATCTTTAATCAATTGCTGAACGAAGTATGCCAATTTGTTTTCAAGTAGGATTGGGTGACTTAACAGGTAATAATGAGAAAGGGACTTTACTATCAAAATGAATTTTTCCTATACACCTCGGTAAACAGCAAGTTTAATTATTCTGAAAATTAACCAATACTCCGAAAATGAGATTGGTTTTCTTCTTCCAAGCAACATCTCCGGAACGGGAAGTTGATGAATTATCCCTGCTTAGGATTTCTTTTCCAATTCATATCTAAGATGTACCTAAAAGAGAGTTTTGATTGTGTTTGCCATTTCAGTCTGTTTAAGAGTTATGAAATGCTGGGTAAGGGTAATTAGCTTAATAGATTTGAAGAAAAAGGCCACCTTTTAGGCCATCTTTTTTAAGTTCTTTTCATTAAAAAAGCCCATAAACATTGAAGTTTACAGGCTTAATTTTCATTCGCTGCTCCCCCTGCTGGACTTGAACCAGCGACCCTCTGATTAACAGTCAGATGCTCTAACCAACTGAGCTAAGGAGGAATATTACCTTATTTTCTATTTCTAAACTGAGTCCCGATTTTATCGGGATCTTGTTTTTTAGTTACTCCTGCGTCGTAACAAAAAACTACGACTAAGGTGGAATCTCCCCATAACGGGGACGCAAAAATAGGGGTTTTTAGTTTTTAGTTGAAATATAATACAAACTTTTTTAGCCAAATAGATAAAAAGTGGCCCATCCGTATTCATTAACCGCCAGAACCACGCCCAATAAGATCTGCAACCAGGGACGTCCACCCTGTTTGGTGGCTGGCGCCAAGGCCAGATCCGGTATCGCCGTGGAAATATTCATAAAACAAAATAAGGTCTTCATTGCCGGGCTTGTTGAAAAACCAGTTGTATTCGCCAAATAACTTACGGTTACCCTGTTCATTCCGTTTAAAAAGGCTCACAACCCTGTCCGACAAAAATGCCGACACCTCCACCAGGTTCATCAGGTTACCCGAACCTGCAGGGCACTCTACTTTTACCTGATCGCCATAAAATTCACCATATTTACGCACTGACCGTATAATGAGGTAATTGATCGGCATCCACACCGGCCCCCGCCAGTTGCTGTTACCGCCAAACAAATTACTGGTTGAATCTCCGGGATCATATTGAATGGTATATTTTTCTCCATCAATTGTTACCGTGTACGGATTGGCCTCATGGTACTTAGATAAGGCCCTGATACCGCCGCCTGATAAAAACTCTGCTTCATGCAACAAACGCTGCAGGAGGAACAACAACCGCTCTTTTTGCACCAGCGATAACAATACCTTTTCGCCATCGCCCCGTTCTTCATTGGGCCAGAAGAGGTTATTTCTTTTCCGGTAATTTTCAAACCAGGTTACCCGCTTCTTAAAATCGGGCAGCTTATCGAATGTTTCTTTGCTGATGGTACTCACCGCATACAAACTGGTGAGCCCAACGGCGCTCTGTATACGCAGTGGCAAGGGATCGGCTCCGGCAATACACAAAGTGTCGTAAAAAAACCTGTCTTCTTCATTCCACATCACATGGCTGTTGAGTGAATCGGCAATGAGTACAAAATGCTCAAAGAATTTGGTGGAGATGTCTTCAAAACCGGGGTCCTGGCCCGAAATCTCGAGGGCAATGTCGAGCATATTGAGGGCATACATGCCCATCCAAGCTGTACCGTCTGCCTGCTCCAGTTGCATCTCTTCATCAAAATGATGGCTCCGGTTAAACACACCAATATTATCAAGGCCCAAAAATCCTCCTTCAAATATATTGTTGCCCTGCCTGTCTTTGCGGTTGATCCACCAGGTGAAATTGATCAGCAATTTCTGAAAAACTTTTTTTAAAAAAATAAGATCTCCGGTTCCCGTACGCTCTTTTTCTATCCGGTAAATTTCCATGGCAGCCCATGCCTGCACCGGCGGATTTACATCACTAAAATTCCATTCGTATGCCGGCAACTGCCCGTCGGGTTTCATGTACCATTCCCGCATGATCAGCTGCAACTGGTACTTTGCAAAAACCAAATCCACCGAAGCGAGTGCTATGCAATGAAATGCAAGGTCCCATGCTGCATACCAGGGATATTCCCATTTATCGGGCATGGCGATAATATCCTGGTTCTTTAAATGCGTCCAGTCTTTATTTCTGCCGTTCTGTTTACCGGCATTTACTTCGGTGATTCCATCGCTGGTGGTGAGCCAGCGCTCTACATCAAAATGATAATACTGCTTGCTCCACAATAAGCCCGCCAGCGCCTTTCGTTGTATGTTTCGCAGGTCTTCTGATATACCTGTTGGTAAAATGGCCTGGTAAAATTCATCTGCTTCCTGCTTGCGCTGTGTAAATATATTTTCAAAACCATCAACAAACGGATCGCTGTTTTGCTGGCTGGTAAGCCTGCAATAGATCGTTTTGGTTTCTCCCGCCTGCACTACCATTTCATACACCGGTGAAAACTTGGTGCCTTCTTTTTTTGACCGGAGCTTTGCCCTGTTCGTACCGCTGATAATGGCATCGTGAAAGGCATCTTTGGTATACGGCGACTTTTGCTTACTTCCATTTACTTTGTGAAAATTAGTCTCATTCTCGGTAAACAACCTGTCTTCTGCCGGTTGAAAATAAAAATAATAATTGCCGAGGCGGCTATGGCTTGCCGAAACCGACATTTGATTCAATGCTTTTATCACCGGTTTGGATTCATCGGGCGTATATACCCACCTGTTATAAAACCATAGTGTAGGCAATACCGTTATAGGCGCTTCTGCTGAATTACGGTTGGTTATGTCTATCTTAATAAAGATATCAGTTGTATGTTCCTTGGCATAGGTAACGGTTACATCAAAGTATTCATCTTTGCTGAAAATGCCTGTATCCAGTATTTCGTATTCCGGTTCTTCCTTCAGCCTGCTCCGGTTTGTATTCAGCAGGTCGGTATAAGGAAATTCTTTCTGGGGGTACTTATACAGGTACTCCATATAGTAGTGGGTAGGAATATTATCCTGGTAGAAATACAATTCTTTTACATCTTCACCATGGTTGCCGTCGTAATTGCCTAAACCATAGAGGCGTTCTTTCAGGATGGGATCCTTGCCGTTCCACAAAGCCACGGCAAAACAAAGATTTTGAAAATAGTCTGAAATACCCGCCAGCCCGTCTTCCCCCCAGCGGTATGCCCTGTAATGCGATTGCTCAAAAGGCAGGTAACCCCATGCATCGCCATGTAGCCCGTAATCTTCCCTTACTGTTCCCCATTGCCTTTCACTTATATAGGGACCCCATTGTTCCAGCGGGGTTTCATTTTTATTATTCTCGTCTAACCGTTTATGTTCTGCTGTCATGTTAACTTATTAATAAAGGAACTGGCATGAGTTTACTACGCATGACATTATTCCGGGGTTCATAACAAGCAATTTAAAACGATGGTATAAAAGTAAAGAATATTTTGAGGATATGAATAACACGAATTAAGCGGATTACACGAATGAGTGTTTTCTGTTCAAAGTTTTATAAAGATGCCATCTGCTCTTTTTTCTACAGGGTATGTTTTTAAGAAATAACCTTCCCCGCTGCTGTTGCGGCCGTTTTGCAGGTTGAATTTATAGCGGTGCAGCGGGCAGACAATATTTCCCAAAGTATCAATATATCCCCCGGCTAAATTTCCGCCGGCATGCGGGCATTTTGAATTGCAAGCATATAATGCTTCCCTGAATAAGATGATGCAGAGTTTTTTATTTTCTAATTCAACAGTTGCAATTCCTTCGGTTGAAAAATTCATTTCGGCCAGGCTTTCTGCTATTTTATGCCAGTTATCATTTTTTTCGAACATATAAAAACAATACGTTTTGTGTTACTTTTCGGCTTGGTGGCTTAGTAGCAAAACATCCGCCACGAAGACGCAAAGGCTGAAAGCAGCACAAAGAATAAACTGTATTCGTTTAATAGAAATATTCTGCCCTGTACGGGTACCTGATCTGGTACATTTCCCTCACTTTATTTAATATCGTTTGGCGCAAGCCATCAAGGTTGCTTCTTTCCGTAGCTGAAACAAATACACAGTTGCCTTTGGTTTCTTCCTGCCACTTTTCTTTCAGTTCCCTCAAAATATCTTTCTTCACTTCATCCTCCAGCCACTCATCAAAAACATGTTTTTCAAAAAGGTCCATCTTGTTAAATATGGTGATGGTTGGCTTTTCAGCAGAACCCAGTTCAGCCAGCGTTTTGTTTACCACGGTTAACTGCTCTTCATACTGCTGATGCGACATATCTACCACATGCAGCAATATATCGGCTTCCCGCACTTCATCCAGTGTACTCTTAAAACTCTCTACCAGGTGATGCGGTAATTTTCGTATAAACCCTACCGTATCACTCAATAAAAAAGGTGTTTGTTCAAAAACCACTTTACGGGTGGTGGTATCCAGTGTGGCAAACAATTTGTTTTCGGCAAACACATCGCTTTTACTCAAAATGTTCATCAGGGTACTCTTTCCCACATTCGTATATCCTACCAGGGCAACACGGATGAACTCGCCCCGTTCCTTTCTCTGAGTGAACGCTTGTTTATCTATTTCGGCTAACCGTTTACGTAACAAGCTGATCTTGTCTTTTACTATACGCCTGTCGGTTTCTATTTCTGTTTCACCCGGGCCCCTCGTTCCCACACCGCCTCCCTGCCTTTCCAGGTGTTTCCACATACCTTTCAGGCGAGGCAGTATATACTGGTATTGTGCCAGTTCAACCTGGGTTTTTGCCTGCGCTGTTTTGGCCCTGCTGGCGAAAATATCCAATATCAGGTCGCTGCGGTCGATGGTTTTTGTTTCCAGTTCTTTTTCTATATTGATGATCTGCGAACCTGTTAACTCATCATCAAAGATCACGATGCTGATATTCCCTTTTAACTGGATATATTTTTTTATCTCATCCAGTTTACCCTTGCCTACAAATGTTTTACTATCCGGATGCAACATTTTTTGTGTGAACCGTTTTACCGTAACTGCACCGGCTGTTTCTGCCAGGAATGCCAGTTCATCCAGGTATTCTTTTACCTGCACTTCGGTTTGGTCTTTTTGTATAAGGCCTACGAGAACTGCATTTTCATCCTGGGTTATATTGCTCTTTTTTTCAATCATACGTTAATGTTGAAAATACAAAATGTGAGGAATGTGAAAATATGTTAAATGTGAAAAATTCCTGTACGATAGGTATAGATTTAAGAATATTGTATTTCATTATATTCAATTAGAGAATCAGTAAATTAAATAAAAATATCAATCCTATTATGGCTCCCTCATTTTTCACATTCTTCACATTATGTACATTTTCCACATTGATAAATCAATAACAAAGCGGATGTACTAACTACATCCGCTTACCAAATTAAACTATTTATATGAATTAGTTCTTACCGGTTGATTGAGATGCTTCTATCCATTTTTGCATGGCTTTGCAATCCTTAAACTCATCGTCAACCTGGATATGATATGTTTTTATCTTATTATTGAACCATTTCTCCAGCACGTCTTCCTTTTTTTCTTCCAAAGCACGCTGGGCAACTTTGCTGTAATCGTCTTTTAAATTTTCGCGGTGGGGTTCTGTTCTTGTTTTTAAATAAACAATTCTAACGCCGCGCTTTCCACGGTCATCGGTGTATTCTACCGGTTTGGAATATTCGCCCACTTTCAGGCTTTGCATCATGGCCACCATATCTTTATCAAGCTGATCAATGGTTAAAAATGTTCCGTTTCTTCCCTGTATCATTCCGGCAGTGAACTTGCTGGCTTCATCTTCGCTGTACTTGGCAACAGCAGTTCCAAACATCAATGTGCCCGATATAAGGTTTGATCTTACTGTATCCAGTTTATCAAAACCATCTTTCATTTCGTATTGTGTTACCTGTGGTATTTTTAAAATGTGGCGCACTACGGCATCATCACCGGCACGGCTAACTAACTGAATGATGTGATAACCGAATTTAGATTTGAACGGATTAGACACCTGCCCTTCTTTTAAAGTAAATGCCTTGGAAAGCCATGTTGGATCAAGGTCTTTCTGGTTGCGGTTAATTTCATACTGGCCGCCCCTGTCTTTGCTTCCCGGATCATCTGATCCGATGGCAGCAAGATTTGCAAAACTTTTTTTACCGGATTCAATCTGTTTTTTATATTCAACAAGTTGTTCAATACAATATTGTTCGGCATCGCGGCTGGCTTTGGGATATACCAATATCTGTCCAACTTCTACTTCGCTTTCATACAATAACAAACTATCTGTAGGTATCTTCTCAAAATAATGTTTTACTTCATTGGGTGTGATCTTAACATCATCAACGATCTTGTTTCGCATGGCTGAGGCCAGTTTACGATCACGGAAGCCTTCTTTAAAATCTTCCCGTAACTGGTAAACGGATTTACCGGCAACTTTTTCCAGTTCTTCTTTTGAACCATACTGGCTGATAAAATAACGGATCTGGTTATCAATATCTGTTTCCACTTCTTCATCTGTTACCGGGATAGAATCTTTTTCTGCCTGCAATACAAGTGCCTTAATACCCATACTTTGTTCCAGCGTAAGGCAACGTGCGTCGGGAGGTAATTCCATTCCCTGGCGCTGCATGTCAATGATGCTGTTGTCTATATCGCTTTTTAAAACTACTTTATTCCCAACCACACCAACAATTTTATCGGCAAGCACTTTTTTAGGTTGCGCCCATGAAGTAGTAAGCACTAAGCAGGAAATAACGGCAAGTAAAATTTTATTTTTCATCAGTATTATCCTTCGTGATCCGTTTAAAATTTGAACAGCAGTAAAATTAAACCTGTATTGGCCAAGTGCCCGTTTTGCAGATTCATTTAACAAAAAATTGTAGGGCCTCTCGTTTAAACAAAGAGTTTACACCTTTTTAAAAGGTGTAAACTCTTTGTTTAACTTATAATAAACTTACAACGTCCTTTTAACTTCAGTTTCTTCAAATGCTTCTACAATATCGCCGGGTTTGATGTCATTGTAATTTTTTATCACCAATCCGCATTCCATATTTGCAGAAACGTCTTTTGCATCATCGCGGTAACGTTTCAGGCTCGACAGTTCACCTGTGAAAATAACGATACCATCCCTTACCAGCCTGATGCGGTTATTGCGGGCGATCTTTCCGTCCAGTACATAACAACCTCCCACAGTGGCTTTGTCAAATTTGTATGTTTCCCTGATCTCTACGTTTGCCAGTATCTTATCTTCTACGCCCGGCTCAAGCATACCTTCCATGGCGCTCTTGATCTCTTCAATGGCATTGTAGATAATAGAGTATAGTTTAATTTCAATTGATTCAGATTCTGCCAGCCTGTTTGCCTGCATAGATGGCCGTACATTGAAACCAATGATGATAGCATCTGATGCATTCGCCAGCGTTACATCACTTTCTGTGATGGCACCCACGGCCTTGTGTATCACTTTGATCACGATCTCTTCGGTGCTCAGTTTCTGCAATGAATCGCTCAAAGCTTCTACAGAACCATCCACGTCACCCTTGATAATCACATTCAGTTCTTTAAAGTTTCCAAGTGCCAAACGACGGCCGATCTCATCCAGTGTAATATGCTTCTTGGCACGTATTCCCTGTTCACGTAAAATTTGTCCGCGTTTATTGGCCATTGCCCTTGCGTCTGATTCATTTTCAAAAACCTTGAAGGTTTCACCGGCCTGCGGTGCACCGCTAAGGCCCAGTATCAATACAGGTGTAGAAGGAGGAGCAACGTCTACACGCTGCTGGCGCTCATTGTACATTGCTTTTACCTTTCCGAAATACTGACCGGAAACGATCATATCTCCCTGCTTCAATGTTCCGTTCTGAACCAGGATGGTGGCAACATAACCCCGGCCTTTATCAAGCGATGCTTCAATAACGGTACCGCTTGCATGCTTATCC
>JAGPDJ010000248.1 GCA_018057635.1 Ferruginibacter sp.
TTCTATCACTTCACCTGCAGAATTTATTCTGGCAAAACTGGCCTTTAATATCATTCTCATGCTTATCATGAGCCTGGTGAGCCTGGTATTATTCTTTTCATTTTTAGACAACCCGGTAACAGATACCATTCGTTTTACCGGAATTGTATTGCTTGGAGGAACAAGTATTAGCCTTGTATTTACATTAATGAGCGCCATTGCTGCCAAAGCACAACAAAATGCAGCACTTATTGCAATTCTGGGATTTCCGGTGATTTTACCCCAGCTACTTTTGCTGATGCGGTTGAGCAAAGCTGCTTTTTCCGAAGTTTTCAGGGATGGAGCGGTTTTGCAGCTATCGGGCCTGATTGGTTTGATGGACCTGCTGGTATTGGTTATGGCTGTGATTTTATTCCCTTATTTATGGAAAGATTAAGGCGTAAATACAGGTAATTATTTTTAGAACTATGGTGCAGTTTCCCATAACTTTGCGCCACTAAACAAAGATACATTGCATAAGAACTGGTGGAAAATATTATCCTTTTTAATACTGGTTTACACTATTGTAGCTGGTTTTTTACTCGATGTTCCTCACCTGTTCATTTTACATGAAACTATTAGAAACCTGTATTTCCATGTGTGCATGTGGTTTGCCATGATGATCTTATTCATCATTAGTTTTGTTTACAGTATTAAATACTTACGCGGATTTAGTTACCGCAATGACCTGTATGCCAAGAACTTTGCTGTATTAGGTTGTGTTTTTGGAATCCTGGGTTATGCAACAGGCACCATCTGGGCGAATTATACCTGGGTTACCGACCAGGGCCAATCATTGGCCGGTATTTTAAAAGAACCAAAATTAATTGGTGCAGCTATTGCACTTCTTATATACGGTGCATATTTTGTTTTGAGAGGATCTTTTACTGATATGGATAAAAGGGCCCGGATCAGTGCAGTCTATAACATATTTGCATTTGCCATGTTATTTCCCAGCATTTGGATTATTCCACGTTTGGTTGGAAGTTTACATCCTGGGGCTCCTGGTGACGAAAGCGGAAACCCTGCCCTGAATTTTAAAGATATTGACAGCCGCCTCAGGATGGTTTTTTATCCTGCGATCATTGGCTGGACATTATTGGGCGTTTGGATCGCCACATTAAAAATAAGGCTTGAATTATTAAGAGATAAATCAATGATAAATGAATAATTTTTTTCCCCGTTTAATATTATTATTTACTGGAGTACTTTTCAGCACCGTACTTTTTGCCCAGGATAAAGCAGTTGAAATGGCTGATGTGATGCGCAGCAATGGAAAGATATATGTAGTAGTTGCTGTTTGCCTGTTAATATTGGTAGGATTATTTATATATGTAATGATGCTTGACAGGAAAATAACAAAACTGGAAAAGAACAGGGATTAACCCTTTTATATATTGAAACAATTAATTGCTAAATAAAAAACAACAACATGTCTTCACAACAACCGTATAGCTTTTTTCAGAGTGTTGAGAAAAGTTTTGACAAAGCAGCCAAATTCACCAAATTTGACCCGGGTATCCTGGAACAGATCAAAGCCTGCAACAGTGTTTATCAAATGAGATTCCCTGTTAAAAGGGATGATGGAAGTATCGAAGTAATTGAAGCTTACCGTGTTCAGCACAGCCAGCATAAATCTCCCTGCAAAGGAGGTATCCGTTTCAGTGATGAAGTGAACCAGGACGAAGTGATGGCATTGGCTTCTTTGATGACCTACAAATGCGCCATTGTAAATGTTCCTTTTGGTGGTGGAAAAGGTGGAATCAAAATTAACCCACGCAAATACAGCGTGTATGAACTTGAAAAAATTACCCGCCGTTATACCAGCGAGCTGGTAAAGAAAAATTTTATCGGACCCGGCATTGACGTTCCGGCACCTGATTATGGAACCGGTGAAAGGGAAATGGCATGGATAGTAGATACCTATGCTTCTTTAAAACCTGGTGATATAGATGCCGCCGGTTGTGTTACCGGAAAACCAATTACGCAGGGCGGTGTACGCGGACGTAAGGAAGCAACAGGACTGGGAGTTTTTTATGGTATCCGCGAAGTATGTAATATGCCGGATGTGATGAAAAAAATCGGCCTTGAACAAGGCATCGTAAATAAAAAAGTAGTAGTACAAGGTTTGGGTAATGTTGGATACCATTCAGCAAAATTCTTCCGTGAAGCAGGTGCTGTTGTTATTGCGCTTGCAGAATATGAAGGAGCAATTATGAACCCTGCAGGTCTTAATGAAGAAGAAGTTTTTCAACACAGGAAAAATACAGGCTCCATATTAAATTTCCCGGGAGCAACAAACCTGGCTAAAAATACAGATGCACTGGAACTGGAATGTGATATCCTGATACCTGCCGCACTTGAAAATGTTATCAATGGCGATAATGCTCCCAGGGTTAAGGCAAAGATCATCGGGGAAGCTGCCAACGGGCCTTGTACGCCGGAAGCTGATGAGATTTTTATTCAAAAAGGAATTTTGTGTGTACCGGATATGTATCTGAATGCCGGTGGTGTTACTGTTAGTTATTTTGAATGGTTAAAAAACCTTAGCCATGTCCGTTATGGCCGTATGGAAAAACGCTTTACAGAGAATCTCAATACAGAGATACTTGCTCAAATTGAAGGACTTACAGGAAAGGTAGTTAACCAGAAAGAACGTAAGTTCATTATGCACGGGCCTGAAGAAGTTGACCTGGTTCATAGTGGCCTGGAAGAAACCATGATCACTGCTACAAGGGAAATCATGGCTATCTGGCTTGATAATGCAGAGATACCTGATATGCGCACAGCTGCTTATGTTAATGCAATAAACAAAGTTGCTACCAGTTATGCTGAATTGGGCATTTTCCCTTAATCACATAATCATATTATTAAGTTAAAGAAGAGCCCCGGTTAATATTCCGGGGCTCTTCATTTATATAGATTGCGGCATTTTTTCTACCTGTTCTAAAACAGGGCCATTTTTATAAAATATAAAGCAATCGCTTCCGTTTGTTATGATCAGGTACTCAGCCTGAATATTTATATTATATCGCAATACCTGCTGTAAAACACTTTCAGTTAATGGCACATTCATTTCTTTACATTCTACAATCATAAATGGTTTCATATCCTTGCCATACACAACAATATCAAAACGTTTTTTAACATCTCCCAGCATTAATTGTTTTTCCACGGCTATCAATGAAGCCGGATAAGAAAGCGTTTCTGTGAGGTAAAGTAAAAAATTCTGCCTTACCCATTCTTCCGGCGTTAATAAAACCCATCGTTTGCGGATGATACAAAACACTGTTTCCTTTCCGTCTTCAGTTTTAATAGATGGTTTTTTATCAGGATAAATTATTTTGATCATGAATTTAACTTTGTTGTTTATTAGTTTATTGGTTTATATGTATGCTGCATTTTTATTCATTAATCTTTTACCAATACTTAAACAACATAACCGGTTTTAAACATGAAAAAATTTTATTCGTTGCTAATTCGTTGCTGCGTCGGCATTTATATTACCCCATCCCAAAGAAGAATTCCTGTTTGGATAATTGGCGCTGCTTTGTACCAGTTTATTAAGCACCTGGTCCCTTGTGAGTGATGGAAACCTGCTCCATACAAGAGCAGCGATTCCTGCCGCAGTTGCAGTTGAAACTGATGAACCTCCCACAGTTGACGGTATATTTCCTGTCATAGCAAGGGTTAAAGGATGACGTTCATTGGATGCTTTTTCCATAACAATCGTAAAATCCGTTTCACTTCCATCATGGCAGTCGGTACAGGTAGTTGTAAACTGGTTATCTCTAACTCCGGTAACAGCATTAACCTGGCTCATATATCCCGGGAAGATTACACCAAACCATCCTGAGGTCCAACCGAAAGAAGTACCTGCAGCACAGAAGATCAGTTTATTTTTTCCATACGCATATTTGATGGCATCACTCAATTGAGAGCTGCTGGTAATTTTTCCCATACTCATACTGATGATCTTTACATCTGCCCTGTTAGCTGCATTGGTAAATGCATCGGATGCTCCTTTTACTTCCCTGCTTTCATCCAGGAAAACATCTGCAGCAGCCCGGCAAACAACAAGGTTGCAATTGTATGCTACACCGCAGGCTGCACCATCTGTTCCCCTGGGCGCTGCACATGCACCTGCCATGGAAGTACCATGTCCGCATCCGTCATCGGGCGTTTCTGCTGAACCATAAGGTATTCCTAAAAAAGTATTTCTTGGTAATGTGACAATTTTATCTACTGTTCTTCCGGAAGAAAAGCCCTGGTTAAATGCTGTGCCCAGATTTTCCTGGTCATATTCACAACCGGTGTCAATGATAAATACTTTTACCCCGGCACCAGTTGTTTTTGCCCAGGCATTTGGAATTTTATGGTACTGGTAATTCCATGATTGCTTGCTGGCAGGAAGGATTGTAGCATAATCTACATTTGCCATTAGTCCCGATTCTGCCGTATTGCTGCCACAACCACTGCTGCTGAGTACTTTCCCGGCTACCTCTTTTGGTTCATAACCCATCGGTTCTGCATACCTAACCAGGTTACTGG
>JAGPDJ010000249.1 GCA_018057635.1 Ferruginibacter sp.
CATAATTTATTACCTGCAACAACTTGCTTCATCTTATTTATTAATATTAGCTTAATATTTATGTAATATTTAGTTCATCTTGGTTTCAGTTCTTTACATTGATTTAAACCCATTGTAATACAGTGTTCAGGTAGAAAGGGTTATTAATTCAACAACGAAACCATTCCACATGAAAAAATTACACTTCTTCATCCAGGATTTAGTAGTCAGGTTATTTTTAAACAGGCTTTCAGTATTTAATTCTCCGCTTAAATTCACCAAAGTAAAATAATAGTGCAGCAAAAGAAAAGGAATGTTGACATCGTTGTAATATCCGATGTTCACCTGGGTACGTATGGCTGCCACGCCAAAGAATTATTATTTTACCTGAAAAGTATAAAACCTAAAACGGTTATACTTAACGGTGATATTATCGATATATGGCAGTTCAGTAAAAGGTATTGGCCAAAAAGCCATATGAAAGTAATCAAACACCTGACGCATTGGATGACCAAGAAAGTAAAAATTTATTATATAACCGGAAACCACGATGAAATGCTGAGAAAGTTTTCCGGTTTTAAAATGGGATCCTTTAAAATAGTTGATAAACTTGTTCTTCCGCTTGCTGATGATAAAACTGCCTGGTTCTTTCATGGAGATGTATTTGATGTTACTATGCAGCATTCTAAGTGGTTAGCTAAACTGGGGGCTGTAGGCTATGATTTATTAATCCTGATAAACAGGTTTGTAAATTTTATATCTGTTAGCATACTTAAGAGCGGAAAGCTTTCTTTATCTAAAAAAATAAAGAGCAGTGTAAAATCTGCAGTAAAGTTTATAAATGGCTTTGAACATACTGCAGCTGATATTGCTATTGCCAACGAATATGATTTTGTGGTTTGCGGGCACATTCACCAACCGGAAATAAGGGAGATCGTGAATGAGAAAGGTTCTGTTGTGTATTTAAATTCGGGCGACTGGATTGAAAACCTTACAGCACTTGAATATGCAAATGGCCAATGGAGTATTTATAAATTTGATGCAGCTGAAATGGTAAAAATGAAATACCACATTGATGAAGCAGAGCCCAGCAACACCCAACTGTTTGAAGAAATGCTTGCAGGATTCAATTTAATGAAAGCATCATGAAAATACTTTACGCCATTCAGGGCACCGGAAACGGTCACATCAGCAGGGCAAGGGACATTATTCCTGTTTTATTACAAATGGGAGAGCTGGATATTTTGATAAGTGGAACGGAAGCTGAAGTTGAATTACCTTATCCGATAAAATTCAGGTTTAAAGGATTGAGTTTTGTTTTCGGAAAAAAGGGCGGGATAGACCTGATGGCTACTTATAAAAAGGGAAACCTGAAGCGTTTGTATGATGAGATCAGAAGTTTACCGATAGAGGATTATGATATTGTAATTAATGACTTTGAACCTGTAAGCGCATGGGCCTGTAGGCTGAAACAAAAAGTATGTATTGGTTTAAGCCACCAGGCGGCAGTTGTAAATAGAAATGCCCCCAAACCTAAAAAGAAAGACATCGTAGGAATTGCTGTGCTAAAGAACTATGCTCCGGTAACTGTGAAATATGGTTTCCATTTTCAAACATATGATGCGAAAATTTTTACCCCGGTTATCAGGTCTCAGATAAGATTTGCCAGGCCAGAGGATAAAGGGCATTATACAGTTTATTTGCCAGCTTATTCTGATGAACGAATCATTCATATCCTGGAACAATTGCCTAAAGTAAAATGGGAAGTATTTTCAAAGCATACTTCAAAGTTTTATAAAGATGGTAATATATATATTTACCCTATCAGTAATGAAGCTTTTATTGAAAGCCTGATATCATGTACAGGTATTTTATGCGGGGCAGGTTTTGAAACACCTGCTGAAGCAATGTTTTTAAAAAAGAAACTCATGGTAGTTCCTATGAAAGGCCAATATGAACAACAATGCAATGCAGCAGCTTTAAAAAAAATGGGAATACC
Organism: Ferruginibacter sp.; assembly: GCA_018057635.1. The sequence continues at coordinate 1,979 of JAGPDJ010000249.1, forward strand.
GGTCATTAAAAGTCTTAAGGAAAAGCACCTGGAAAAAATTAAAAACTGGATACATGATTACAGGGTACTTTCAGTTGATTACCCTGATCAGACAAAACAAATCTTATCAGAAATCATTAGTGCAAATGATACTGCTTTAAATACTGAAAAATCAATGATACCAGTTAAAACAACTGTTTCAGTAAAAAAATTCAGCAAACTTAACTTGTCCAAAATTTTCAATCAAATCTCTCACTGATAATGGCCATTACAAAAGCAGATTTTGGTAATGACTTTGTGTGGGGTGTTTCTACAGCAGCTTACCAGGTTGAGGGTGCTCATAACGCTGATGGTAAGGGGCCATCAATTTGGGATGAATTTGTATCTAAACCAAGGAAGATTTATGGAAGGCAGCATGCTCATGTAGCTTGTGATTTCTATAACCGGTTTCCACACGATACCCGGCTTATAAAAGAACTCAACATACCCAATCACCGCTTTTCTCTTTCGTGGAGCAGGATATTTCCTGAAGGAACCGGCAGGGTAAACAGGAAGGGTATAGATTTTTATAACAGGCTAATTGATCATACCCTTGAAATGGGAATTCAGCCATGGATAACATTATATCACTGGGACCTTCCGCTTTCTTTACAGCAGGATGGTGGTTGGGTAAACAGGGATATTATTGAATGGTTTGGAAATTATGTAGAGCATTGTGCCAGGTATTTTGGTGACAGAATTAAAAACTGGATCGTACTAAATGAACCCATGGTATTTACAGGTGCCGGATATTTTTTAGGCGTTCATGCACCCGGGAAAAAAGGGCTGAAGAATTTTCTCGCAGCTGTACATCATGCTGCCTTATGCCAGGCTGAAGGCGGAAGAATTCTCAGGCAATATGATCAGTCATTTAATATCGGCACTACTTTTTCCTGCTCACATATTGAACCCTATAGAAATATACGGAAAGATATAGATGCGGCTAAAAAAGCGGATGTGCTCATTAACCGGTTATTCATAGAACCATTACTTGGATTAGGTTACCCGGTAAATGACCTGAAAATCCTTGAACGGATGGAACAGTATATGAGGCCCGGTGATGAACACAGGCTTGCATTTGAAATGGATTTTATCGGGGTACAGAATTATACCCGTGAAATAGTTGCTTATAGTGCATTCATGCCTTTTGTGAAAGCCAAAATAATAAAAGCGAATAAGAGAAAAGTAGAAACAACATTAATGAACTGGGAAGTGTACCCTAAAGCCATGTATCATATACTAAAAAAATTCGGAGACTATAAACAGGTAAAACAAATCATGGTTACGGAAAACGGTGCTGCTTTTAATGATTATGTTATTAATGAAAAGATTGAAGACAGTAAAAGAAGAAAATTCATACAGGATAATTTAGCAGAACTTAACAAGGCTCAAAAAGAAGGTGTGAATGTAAAAGGATATTTTGTTTGGACTTTGCTGGATAATTTTGAATGGGCTGAAGGTTATTATCCCAGGTTCGGGCTCATTCATGTAGATTTTAAAACTCAAAAACGCCTTATCAAAGATTCGGGTATCTGGTACCGTGATTTCCTTAATCACAAACCCTTACAGTAAGTTTTCATTTTATTTCAGTAACAATTCCATAATGTTTTAGTAACTGCAATTGTAGTTTTATAGCTTAGTTATTTGCTAATATCGCATTTGATAAAGGATGTGTCTCATTTAATTACAGGCACATATCTAGGGCTTTATATCAGGCTAATATGATACTAAACAATTATTACAGATGCAAGGGATTCAATTTTTTGAATATAAATATTTGCTGGATAATCTGCAGAAATTAAAAGAGGAAGAACATATTGCTTTTTCTGACGAGCATAATAACCAGGTGATGGAGAGTGAAAAAAAACTTAAGCATATATATGAAGAATATAGGCTTTCGTTGGTACATATAGCTGATATAATTAGGCAGTTTGAAGAACATAAGCTTTCAGTAAGAAGACTGGTTAATTATCATAAAAGCTACAGAAAACTATTAGCCGGAAAGAAGTTTAATCCCTGAAAATTGGTTTTAACTGCTTTGTAATTTTGTATTAATCCACAATAGGTACATCTTATTTCTCTATACGATTACCTGCTTCTGAATTTCAATTTATTTTTACAGTTAGATTAAGAAAGGATCCAGAGTATTCCATTAATATTAATTGAATGTATTAACTCAATTTTGAATTGTAACTTTTAATTGTTTTTCAAATCCGGATTCATCGGCAATATTAAGTATATACAAGCCATTCGGGATATTGGGTAGTCTCAAAACATTACGGCCATTTTTCAATGTAGATTTAAAAATCACCTGCCCTGATACAGACAGGAATACTGACCTTGTATTTTCCCCTGCACCACTAAGTATCACATTCAGTATATTATTTTTAACCGGGTTTGGATAAGTATAAACATAAGCAGTTTTACAATTTTTAGTAATTGTCTTTATTTCAGAATAGTCAAACATCCCGTCTTTATCAATCATTTTTAAGCGATAAAATAACCTTTCATTATCTGTATATGAATTCTTGTCTGTAAAAGTATAATCTGTTTTACTATTGCTGTTACCC
>JAGPDJ010000250.1 GCA_018057635.1 Ferruginibacter sp.
TTTGCCCGCTGGTTGAGGTGACGAAAATCATTCGAAACACTTGTATAGGCATCTATACGAACATCATGATCTGCTTCAATACTGTCAATCAGTTTCAGGCCCTTAAGGCGGTAGTCGAGTGCCGAAACATAATCGCCTAAATAATTATATACTTCTGCCAATCCCATCAAAGATTTAAAATTCATTTCATTTCTGTAATGCTGCGATGGTATGCTATCAACTGCAGACAATGCCGACTCATAAGCCTGGATACTTTCATCCCATTTAGATTTATTAAAATAATATCGGGCCCTTAGTTCCCTGGCCCTTGTTACTGAATAAACATCGTTCAATGCGACAGCAATTTTTTCTGCTTCATTTGCCCAGAATATACAGGTTGAGTCATAAATACCTTCCTCTACCAGGTGATTAGCCAGAGCCAGCATGTTGTTAGCCTTAGACAACCCGGTACTGTTACCTATTGCTTTTTTTATACTATCGCTGGCATTTTGTTGAGCCTTAACAGAATATACACTACAAAAAATCAGCAAAAGAAAAAACAACCTTAATACATGTGCGTTAGGTTTCATATTAAGTCGATATATTTCCTTAAATAGCCTATTTAATTATTGCCACAAATAAAACACAAATGGGTTACCCGGTATTGCTAAATATAGCTATAGGAAATTCAGCTGTAACAGTAACCCCTTTTCCCGGTATGGAATCTATTTTACAGGTTCCATTGCATTGCTCACAGCGCTGCCGCATGTTTCCCAGACCATTGCCGTTCATGCTTTCGGGGTTTGTGAATCCCTTTCCATTATCTTGAATTATTAATACCAGTTTTCCATCGGCTTGCTTAAATGAAATAAAGGTATGCGTAGCTCCACTGTATTTGGCAATATTGTTCAAGGCCTCTTTTACAATCAGCAGTAAATGCTTACGGGTTAGCGGGTTGCTGATCTTAATGCACATGGCTTCATCAATATCAATTTCACAGGTGATGTCTTTAGGTGAAAGCAACTCGCTGCTGTAATTCTTGATCCTGGCTGTAAATGAGTTTTTTGTTTCTTCTGCAGGTTTCATACTCCAGATCACATCTCCCATGCGTTGCATGAGGTCTTTCGACTGCTCGGTGAATTTCCCGATCATTGCTTTGGACTGATCTGGTTTATCATCCAATACTGTATTTGCCAGTTCGCCATAAATCTTGATACTGCTGAGTGTTGCACCGATATCATCATGCAGGTCGCGGCTGATCTTATTCCTGATCTCTATTTCTTTCAATCGTTTTTGATGATAATAGCGGTACAGGAAAAACAAAATGATCATACTGCCCAAAGCAACAAGTGCAAGGATTAACCTTGTGTTTGTAAGCGATTGCTTTTGCCGGGATTCTGCCACTTCCAGTTTGGCAGCACGCATTTCGTTGGCTACGCTGCCCTTAACAAGCATCGATATTTGTGCATCATTTTTTTTAACCAGGCTGTTGGTAATGGAATCTCTCAGGTTCAGTGCCTTTATAAGCAACAGTGGTTTTTCAAGTATCACCGAAAGCCTCACAACATCTGACAAAAATTGTTTTACAAAAAGATCGTTCAGGTATGGCTTTTCCTGTAGCAGCCGGAAGCCAAGGTTTAAACAGGCCAGCGATGAATCTTTTTGTTGCTGCAGCAGGAAACATTCTGCCAGCGCACTATAGGAAACCAATGAAACATCCGGATGGTTCCTGGTAAGGCCAATTGAAATGGCTTCTCTTTCAAAATAAAATGCAGAATCTAATTGACTGGTACGTGCGTAAGCAAGCCCCAGCGCATTGTCGGCTACAGCTACCCCACGAATCCAGGAAATTTCAGCAGCCAGTTTTTTTGAAGTAATGGCAGCGGCTTTGGCCAGGTCGTTCTTACCCAGTTTTAAATAACACTCTGCCAGGTTCCCGTACATGTGGTGTGGCTTAGACGAAGTAAAATAATCAATATCATAAGGCGGTTGCTTTATAAATTTAATTCCTTCTAAAAAAAATGGAACTGCTTTCTGTATACTATCCATATTCATATAAGAAAGCCCGATGAGGTTATATGCAGTGCCGACCAAAATACTGTCTTTCAGCTCAGTTGCAATACGCAACATGCGCTCGCTTTCCTGCAGTGCCATACGTATGAGTCCGGTATAGTAATAGTTTGTTGCCTGGTAAGTTGACAGGTAGAAATTAAAATAAGATGGCTTGCGCAATGGCAATCTTTGTGATATATGATTAAGCCATACCTGGCAGCTGTCATACAAGTCCTGCATCATGTATTTTTCGGCAATGTAAAAGCTTGCGTTTATGAATGCAGTATCAGACTTGCTGTTTAATGCTGCCACTTCTTTGGCTGAATCTATATTCCCGCTACTGGGGCGCTGGCTGAATATAATAACGGGAATAAACAGTAAAACCAACAAGAAAATGATTGAATTTTTACTCATACCCATGTAAATGAATTGCTATAGATATTCAATTAAATATAAGAAAAATACTTTGAAAATCAACTATGCGTTGGATTTAGTGTTGGTTTTGCAACTATGCTTAAACGAAGTTTGACATGTTTCCCTTTGTGCATTTTTCTGCTTTGCAGCCATAATTGCTTTGATTTTTTGCCACAAAGCCTCAAAGACATGAAGAAGCACATAATTAAAAATGGATATGCCTATTCAGTATAGTTAAATATTGCTATAGGAAATACCGCAGTAATGGTAACGCCTTTGCCAGGAACTGATTCTATTTTGCAGGATCCATTACATTGTTCACAACGCTGCCGTATATTTCCGAGGCCATTGCCATTCATACTTTCGGGATTTGTGAACCCCTTGCCATTATCTTGAATTATTAATACCAGTTTTCCATCGGCTTGCTTAAATGAAATAAAGGTATGCGTAGCTCCACTGTATTTGGCAATATTGTTCAAGGCCTCTTTTACAATCAGCAGTATATGCTTTCGTGTTATCGGATTGGTTATCTTACTGCACATAGCATCATCAATTTCAATTTCACAGGTAATGCCTTTGGGCGCAAGCAATTCACTACAGTAATTATTGATGCGGGTTGTAAATGAATTCTGGGTTTCGTCTGTAGATTTCATACTCCAGATCACATCTCCCATACGCTGCATGAGGTCTTTCGATTGTTCTGTAATTTTCCCGATCATTGCTTTGGATTGATCTGGTTTATCATCAAGCACCGTATGTGCCAGTTCGCCATAAATTTTTATACTGCTGAGTGTTGCACCGATATCATCATGCAGGTCGCGGCTGATCTTATTCCTGATCTCTATTTCTTTGAGTTGCTTTTTGTGATAATACCTGTAAATAATAAACAATACAACCAAACTGATGATGGTTAATAATGCTATTAAGAGCCTCGTATTTGAAAGTGCCTGTTTTTGCCGGGCTTCTGTTACTTCCAGGTTTGCAGCTCTTAATTCATTGGCCACGCTTCCTTTTACGAGAAGGCTTACCTGGGCATCATTCTTTTTTGCCAGCTTTACCGCCAGCGCAGCTTTCATTTCCATGGCATTAACCAGCAATGACGGTTTATCCAATAGTTTATATAACCTGATGGCATCTGCCAGGAACTGATTTGTAAAAAACCCATTGATGAGCGGTTGTTCCTCCAATAAGCGGAAACCGGTTTCCAGATAAGCAAGAGCAGAATCGTGCCGGCCCTTTAACTGAAAACAGCCTGCCAGCGCACTATACGCGATCAAAGAAACATCCGGATTGTTATTCGCCAGGCCAAGTGCAATAGATCCCTTTTGAAATTGTATAGCCGAATCAACGCTGTTTGTAGCAGCATAAATCAATCCCAGCAGGTTATCGGCAACTGCCATGCCCCTGTATGAAGGTATTTCAGCTGCAAATTTCCTGGCCCGGTATGCAATCATTGCAGCACTATCGTAAACGCCTAACCTATAATATGCTTCCGCCAGGTTCCCAAGTAAATGATGTGGTTTAGATCCTGAAATATACCGGGGTGGATATGGTGGTTGTTTGGCGTACCGGATGCCTGTTTGTAAATACGGAATTCCTTTTCGGATACTGTCTAGATTCATATGCGCCAGCCCTACAAAATTATACCCGGTTGCCAGGAATATACTGTCGTTCATTTCCTTTGCAATACGCAGGGTTCGTTCACTTTCCTGCAGGTCCATCTGCATGAGCCCGGTAAAATAATATGTTTCAGCCTGGTCAACTGATAAGTAGAAGTTGAAAAAAGATGGTTTACGAAGGGGTAACCGGGAAGCAATATTGTTAAGCCAAATCTGTGCACTGTCGTACATGTCAACGGCCATGTACTCTTCGGCAATGAAAAAACTTGATTGAAGAAATAATGAATCGTTTTTACTGTTTTTATACGCTGCTTTTTTTGCAGAATCAATCACCCTCCTATTTTGTTGCTGGCAAAATAACAAAAACGGTGTTGTTAACAATACTAAAAAAATAAGAATTGCTTTTTTACGCATACCATGGAAAATAATCGGTATAGATATAACTTAATTTGCTAAAAGAAATAAGAATAGTATTGCGTTTTAAAAAAAT
>JAGPDJ010000251.1 GCA_018057635.1 Ferruginibacter sp.
CGGGCGGTGGTGGAGGCGGAGGCGGCAACTGTCCGTATTTTTTTTCATAGTATTTTCTGTTGGCGTTCCAGGTAGATAATTTTATTTTCTGCGTTTTGCCGTTTTTTGTAATAAATACAGTGTGTATTCCTTTTACCGTATGCACAGATATTTCATTTCCAAGTTCATTGATGATAGTATTTGTTGAATGAACTGTTTCAACTGATTCACCCGGAGCTACAGGCGGAACAGGCGGCGGCGGCGGAGGTGGCGGTGGTGGTGCAACCATCGCAAACGGCGGAGGCGGCGGAGGTGGCGGGGCAACAGCAGACCTGTTGTCTTGTGCCTGCACTACTACAATAGATATACAGGCAGCGCACACAAATAATGTTTTTTTCATTTTTACTGTTTTTAATGTTTATAATAATGAGTAACAGGTTGAAAGAACAGTAATTACAATTGTTTTTTCATTCTCCAAATGCTAATAAAAGAATGATCTTATTACCGTACCGTTTACCGGTCTATTAGATGTATGCAGGAAACAAATCCATAAAAAATCATTAAATATTTTTTTATTGCCACAATGAAGTGAGGATTCTATCGAATTTAATGTATCAATAAAGCAGATTCCGGTTTATGTAGGTGGATGCAAATTAGGTTAGTCAATTCAGTACCTTTTTTACTTGTTATTAAATGTGAAATGGGGTAATTAGTCACATTTATTCAAAATCAGTTAAAAAACAGGAAAAAATAAACCCCGTTAAAAAAACGGGGTTTGCAGTTGGGTTTGGTAAACTTCTAATTATTGAATCCCGATGCAAGTCAAAATAAGTTACCATAGTTCAAAAATCCAGGTAATGATCCGGTGGTTTTAGTGTAATTTCATAACATTGACAATACAATAATGTAATCTGCTGCACAGGATTAAAATTGTTTTGATTAACAATTATTACTGTTTGTATATGAATATATTTTATAACGCCTTGATTTAACCTGTTTTATTAGCAGTTAATTGGGTTTTGTTAATTAATTTTTCTGAACATTATTTGCAGGTTTCCAATCGGTTATATAGTAAATTGCAGCAATTTTATAAATATGTGGAGTATCTGTAAAAAAGAGTTGAACCAGTTTTTCAGTAACCTTACCGGGTATATGGCAATCATAGTATTCCTGTTGGTTAATGGTTTGTTTCTTTTTGTATTTAAAGACAGCAGCATTTTTGAGTTTGGCTATGCAAGCCTCGACAGATTTTTTGAACTGGCTCCCTGGGTATTGTTATTTCTGATACCAGCTATTACGATGCGTTCTCTGTCTGACGAATTTAGAACCGGAACATTTGAGATTCTTAAAACCAGGCCCATCACATCCTGGCAGATCGTATCTGGAAAATACTTTTCAGTATTAATCATCATACTTTTTGTAATCGTTCCTACTTTTATTTATATAATAACTATAAAAATGCTCAGTGTTTCCGGAAATATAGATACCGGCGGCATTGCGGGAAGTTACCTGGGGTTGTTGCTGCTGGGAGCGGTATTTGCAGCCATCAGTATCTGCTGCAGCAGTTTTACCAGCAATGCAGTTGTAGCTTTCCTGGTAAGCGCTTTTGTATGCCTGAATTTATATTTTGGATTTAATGCAATCAGTAAGTTACCCATGTTACAGGGTTCAGCTGATTATTACATTGAAATGCTCGGAATAGATTTTCATTACAGGAGCATCAGCAGGGGAGTACTGGATACAAGAGACCTGGTATATTTTACCAGCATTATTTTTCTGTTTCTATTGATCACAGTAAAAAACCTCCGTAAAAAATAAATGAATTTCATAAACAAAATATGGAAGGGGAAAGGCTGGTTTTTTATTACGGCTATATTGCTTGTATTGGTTAACTGGCTCGCATCCGTTTACCATGCCAGGATAGATCTGACCAATGAAAAAAGATTTACATTATCTGCAGCAACAAAAAAAATACTTCGCAACCTGGACGACCAGGTTGAGGTAAAAGTTTTTTTAAAAGGAGATTTCCCCAGTGGATTTAAAAAACTTGCCAACAACACACAGGAAACACTGGAGGAATTCCAGGAAGCATCTTCCGGAAAACTGAAGTATAACTTTGTAAGCCCGGATGAGCTGATGGATGATACAGAAGTGAAATGGGGTGATACGCTTTCTGCTATGGGGCTTTATCCGATCAACCTCAAATCGCAGTTAAAAAAAGGGGAGCAGCAGCAACTTGTTTACCCGGTTGCATTGTTGCGGTATAAAGAAAAAGTTTTGCCGGTTAAATTATACAATGGTATACCCAATATTGGCCGCCAGGAGATCAACAGTGCAGAAGCCCTGATGGAATTCCAGCTTGCAGACGGGATTTATAAATTATCAGGCAGGCAAAAACCGATGATCGCTTATTCTATCGGTAACGGAGAACCGCAGGATGCCCGCACTTACGACCTGGTTGAAAATGTATTGCGTGCCGATTACGACCTTAAACTGGTAAATATCAATAAGGCACCGGTTATAGATGATACGTTCAAGTTAATGATGATCGTAAAACCTGTACAACCATTTACCGAAATTGAAAAGTTACGGATTGACCAGTATATCATGCGGGGAGGAAAATTACTCATGTTCATAGATGCATTGAATGCAGAGATGGACAGCCTGCGCATTAAAAATGAAGTGATAGCTTACGAACGCGGGCTCGGACTTACAGATCTTTTATTTAAATATGGAGCCAGGATCAATAACGATCTTGTAATGGACCTTCAAAGTGATAAACTGCCGTTCGATGTAAACGGAAACGGCCAGTTTGAATTCTTATCCTGGAATTATTTCCCGGTATTCATATCAAAGTCTGATCATGCAATAAATAAGAACCTGGGGTTTGTTTCCGGAAGATTTGTTAATTCAATTGATACGGTTGAAGCAGCAGGGATCAGTAAAACAGTTTTGTTGAGTTCATCTGCAAATGCCCGGAGTATTTCTGCCCCGGCATTGATAAGCGGAAGTGAAAATGTGAATGCACCTGAAGACGAAAAATTTAAAACCCCCGATATTCCTGTTGCTGTTTTACTGGATGGAAAATTTACATCGATGTTCAAAAACAGGTTGTCGCAGGAACTGAACGATAGCCTGGAAAAATATGGCGAAGTATTTCAGCCACAAAATATTTCCGGCAATAAAATGATCCTTGTTTCTGATGGAGATATCGTGTTGAATTCGGTTGCCAGGAATGAACCATTGCCAATGGGTATGAATCCGTTTACAGTTGGCTCCCAGTATGAATTCAGTTTTGCCAACAGGGATTTCCTTACAAACTGCCTCGATTTCCTTATTAACCAATCAGGGCTTGCAGAAGCAAAGGCAAAGGATTATTCTTTGATGCTGCTGGATACTAAAAAACTGGAAGCTCAGAAATTAAACTGGCAACTGCTGAATATTGCAGCCCCGGTTTTCCTGGTTATCCTGTTCGCATTATTATTTCAATGGTTGCGTAAAAGAAAATACAGCAAAAAATATATTTAAATTTCAAGATGGATACAACACAACTTATATACATTGTTTTTAGTGCTGTTATTTTGGTAGCATTGGTGCTTGACCTTGGTCTGCTGAGTAAAAAGAATTCAGTGATCAGTCTTAAAATGGCATTGATACAAACGCTGTTCTGGGTGATCTTATCAGTTGCTTTTTGTTTTTTTATCTGGTATGAGAACGGGAAGAATGATGCAATCATGTATATATCCGCTTACCTGCTTGAATGGTCGTTATCCATTGATAATATTTTTGTATTCATTATCATTTTTTCTTTCTTCCGGGTTAAGCCGGTAAATTACTCAAGGGTTTTACTCCTGGGGATATTGATGGCAATCATATTCAGGATCATTTTCATTACTGTTGGCAGCGAACTGGTAGCAAGGTTCAGCTGGATCATGTATGTTTTCGGGGCCTTCCTGCTTTATACAGGCCTTAAGCTTTTTATTGCCAAAGAGGATGAAACATTTGACCCTGAAGATAATTTTGCATTTAAATTCATGAAAAAATTCCTGCGAACCACTAATGAAGAACCTGATGGGAAATTCATGATAAAAATTGAGAACAAAACATACCTTACCAAGCTTTCCATGGTTGTAATCATGCTTGGACTGATTGATATTGTTTTCGCTATTGATTCTATACCGGCAGTTTTTTCTATAATACCTGATCCAAATGACAAGTTGCTGATCTATTCTTCAAATATTTTTGCTGTACTTGGCTTAAGAAGTCTGTTCTTTTTACTGCAGGGCGCTGCAAATAAATTTGATTACCTGCAGCAGGGAATAGCCACTGTGCTCTTATTCATTGGTGCAAAGATGCTGGTTGAAAAATGGGTTCACGTACCTGTTTGGGCTTCACTGATGGTGATTGTTGTATGTATTGGCGGTTCTGTTTTATATTCTGTATTCAATATTCAGGATGATAAAGAAACTAATTGAGAAATTAATCCCGGATGCATTCTATTAAATTTTCAGAAATAGCAGCTATTTTGAAGGTTGAACCCCTTCAGTTATACCATGATGCTTTAATTG
>JAGPDJ010000252.1 GCA_018057635.1 Ferruginibacter sp.
CCGGGCTATATTCTCTGCTTGGCGATTTTATAAAACCTGATGAAGACCTGGAAACAGCCTCTTACAGAATACTGAAAGAACGAACAGGACTTGACGATGTATACCTGGAGCAGGTACATACATTCGGAGGTCTTAACCGGCACCCTTCCGGCCGTGTAATTACAATTGCTTATTATTCACTGATTGATATTAAAAATCACAAGTTTCAATTAAGTCACAATGAACTTCACTGGCACCCGGTGAATGAAATAAGAAAACTGGCTTTCGATCATAAACTTATTCTTGATACCTGTTTGAACAGGCTCCGGCAACAGGTAATGGAACACCCGGTAATTTTCAATTTACTGCCGGAAAAATTTTCGTTGCGTCAATTGCAGGAATTGTATGAAGCCATATTGGGTGTTGAACTGGACCGTAGAAATTTCAGAAAAAAAATAGCTATCAAAGATTGGTTGTTGGATATTGATGAAATGGAAAATGATGTGCCTCACCGGCCGGGTAAATTATATGCATTAAAGAAACAGTATAAGCCAAAAGGAGCAAAAGCACTGGCACTTTACTGATTTTTTTATTTTGATTACAATATCGAAAGCAAATAAAATGGCGTTGCAACTCTTTACAACGCCATTTTATAATTGTCTTATTCTGCCAGTTTTAAAAGCGGAACGACACCCCTCCATTTATTGAATAATCAGCAAAAGCTGCATCACCTTGAATTTTGGTTCCGGAAGCAGCCGTTCTCAATTTATCTGAATAACTCTGTGTCCTGTTTCGTTGCAAGGCTACTGGTACAGATAAGTAAAAATTCATTTTTTTGGCCTGGTATGAAACAACGGGTTCCGCAGCTATTATCATTCCGGGTCTTCTAAAACCCTTATCGCCACCAATCAGGTCGCTGCTGGGTATAGCTTCAATGCGTACACCACCCGTAAAATTGAATTTACCTGTCATAAAACTTGCGCCGGTTCTTGCCATATACTGATCAGGTACACTCATGGTACTGGAAAAATATTGGAGGGCTATCGTATTCGGGGTGCCGCCTCTGGCAGTTGATACGCCATTCTGCTCTCTTGGGTTTACCAGGTAATAAAAATTTCCATAAATCCCTACTTTGTGGGAGATATTATAGTAACTGTTTAGTTCAAAAGTAAAACCAGTGCCTCCGTCTCCTAATTGAATGGATTGATCAACAGGGCCCATTACAGTAGTTCCATCAGATTTATAGAAATAATCCTGGTATCGGTAATCTCCTGTTGGTAGTTTGATGCCAAACCCAGCCTGTATATTTCCTTTGTGATGTTTGGCTGGGTCAAATAACCAGCGGTAGGCACTGATGCGGAGATCCCCAATACCGAAAGTCTGTGTACTGTGTCTTGCTGTTGCACCATTGCTATTGCCGCCATGTTCATATAAAGACGAACGGGTGTTAGAAATAACAGGAACAGTCATAGCCAACGACCACCGGGAGTTAAAATACCTGGTAGCGGTAATATCTAGTGAATAACTATGATTGATTACTTCAGTATGGTTTTCTGCTCTTTCTTTTTGTTCAATCGTTCCTACAAAATGTTTATATGATTTGAAATAACGGTTATTGAAATTTAACTGCCACCCTTTGGCCGTTGCAGGATTACTCATACTACAAGTGTTGCCATTACTGCGGATAGCCACACATCCCTGTGCATTAGTTTTTGAAGTAGTTATTACTGAAAAAGCAATAGCTGCCATTATAAATAAATAGTTCATTTTTAAACGTTGGTTTTTGTTATCAATTATTTTTTCATTTGGAGACGCTGGTTCACCAGGTCTCCAACTTTTTTTCCATATTCCGTACTTATGATACAGGAATTATGAAAATGGATACCTCCGTAAAAACGGGCCCAATTGTTTTCTTCTGCCGCCTGTCGAAAAGAAGTGAATGAACGGTTCTTGATGCCAAACTCCAGTTCAGATGTATCTGTGTAAACAAAATTGTCACCGAATACGCTGGTTAATGCTTCTGCTGCCGACGCAGAAACGGTACTATGACCGCAAGTGTATTCCGGGAAAGGCGGTGTTTGCAGGTATGGTCTCCAGTCAGGATCAACATATTTATTGATTATTGTTTCAGGACGTACTGTATTACTCCTGAATTTTTCATCCCAGCACTGAATAAACGCATCGAACATAGCAATGGCTGTTTTTGCATACGCATAAACGGTGGTGGGAAAATCAACGTTGGCAGTCTTTGCGGCGATGCCAACGATATTCATCCAGTGACCTGTTGGTGAGAATTTTTTTGTCAGAAATTCTACATGGCCTGATACATTCAGCCTTGTTCCCAGATCATCCCAGAATTCAGCAATATGTTTTTGTTCATCCGTAAGGCTGTCTCCTGCATTTTTTACCGCCAATACTTCCTGGTAATATTTGCTTTGTTTATTGCTGATATCAAATGGAGGAGGTGGTGGTGGCGTAAACTGGTTAGCACTGTCCATCACCATTGTTCTGATCTCCCTCCAATTTGGTTCCAGTGCCTGCGCATACATCGGCGGGGTAGGTATCCATCTTCCGGGAGTATCCATTACCGTATATTTGGGCGCTGTTCTTGTTTGGGCATAATTATCTTTCTTGCTCCACGCCAGGATGGCCTTTCCTACTTCTTCGGCATAAGCCACGGTGTTTTTGTAAACACTCCCGGGCATACCATGTTCTTTTACAAGCGTCTTCAGGCTGTCTACATATTCTTTCATACTTCCTTCCGGGAAAGTGACAGCTTCTCCTAACTTGCAAAAAGCCAGGATAGCAGCAAAGTTGAAATCAATTTCCTTTCCAGCAGGAGGCGCAGGAATTTTTGTCAGGTGCTTTACTTGCCCGGCCAAGGAACTGTACCTGGTTGAATTGCCTGCTGCAATGATCTCGTATGCTGCAATATTGGCGTACAGGTAGTTTCTTGAAGCAATAATGGGGGGGAAATTGTTTTGCATCACCACATTATTGAGTTCTTTCACTGTCCGGGAATATAAAAGAGGATTGCTGGTTATTTGTTTATAATCGTTCTTTTTATTACAGGCACCTGCAAGCAGCAATGCTGCAATAGCCACTATCGCTAAACGCATACGTTATCATTTAATAAAATAAAGAAATGGAGATCAATGTCGGGGCCGGAGCAAGTATCAGCAATCAGGTGGCTGGTGCGGTGTTTGACCGTGGAATGCCGGTATAGTAAAAGCGTAACCGGAACTATGAGTGATTGTGTAGTCAGCCTGGCTATGTGATAACAATACAGGCTGATTATCGTATTCGCCAAGAATGTTTACAACAATAGAACTGTGTTGTTTTGGATGACCATGCCGGGATGCACCTGCTGTACTTTTAGCACTGTTCATATCGTATCGGAAATCCTTAGATTGTGGCCCCCCGTTGTTTACAATGTCTTTAAAGACAACAATGGGAGTTTCTTCATTTTGATTGCTGATGATATGTGTGTTAGTATAAATATTGTCATGGTAGCTGTCATATCCGGCTGGTTGATCTTGGGCAGGGCTTTCTGCTAACAACCTTATTTCAGTGAGACCGGAGATGTAATAAACATTTTTATCCAATAGAGCTTCCAGGCTTCTGCCGGCTTTTTTCTCCAACTGCCTGACTACAATTTGATATCCCCCTAAATTAAAAAGGAAAATAAATATTAATAATATGGCTGCAGTCTTTCTCAATTCTGTAAATCCCGGTAGGCGGTTGATGCAATATAAACTTTTAAATTTTTATGCTGGCATGGGTAATATTCATAGCATAGAGTGAACGATAACTGGGTTTGAAAATTTTCAACACGGAGAAAAAGATCAATTTTGGTAGAGATATAGTTCAAAATCCGGAACAGTTTATTTTTTCTTTAACCAGGTATTGCCGGGATTACTTGCGGTTTATACCTGTGAGCTCCTGAATTGCCGGTGATTCTGGTCATATGGATATTCCTGCCTGTGGCAGACCTGATTACCATAAAATTTGTTTAAGTATTAATAAACAATCAGTTATGAAATTAAACAAAACATTTAGGCAGCTGATTTTCGTCAATACCTTTACAAAGCGTTAAAAATTATTTTTTGCAAACTTAAAAAATGTTATAATATTGTGTGTTTAATACACATTTAAATGTGTCTTTTATACATGTTGTTGTGTATTTGGAAATAAGATTGCTTAAAAATTTAATGATTGCTTATGTCTCCCCAAAAACTCTTTAAGGCTGCCGGTCTTATTGTGCTGGCTTTAATGGCGCAAATTTCTTTTGCCCAGGATAGAGTGATTACAGGAAAAGTTACTGATTCAAAAGATGGTTCTCCGTTGCAGGGAGCTACTGTTGCCGCCAAAGGCAGCGGCAGTGGTGCTCAAACTGGTTCGGATGGAACATTTAGAATATCAGTGCCTTCAACAGTAAATGCTCTAATTGTTTCTTCTGTTGGTTTTGCCACAAAAGAAGTATCAATTGAAGGAAAAAATTCTATAGAAGTGGCATTAGTTATTACTAATACTTCGATGGACGAAGTAGTGGTAGTTT
>JAGPDJ010000253.1 GCA_018057635.1 Ferruginibacter sp.
CTTTCCTTTAGCATACCAGATCTCTTCCAAAGCATAAGAATTATCTCCGGCGCCGGCGTTATAAATATAAGTATAGGTAACCTTTATGATATCAGTATAAGAATTACCTGCAATAGTTGCAGTTGCCCCTTTTTCAATTATTTTACAATTGATCTTACCTGTTGCTGGTACATTACTGATAGTATTGCTTCCCAGCGTAATGGCCCAGGTTGAATTTACAGCCTGCGATGAGTCAAGTAAAAGCCCGGCGGCATTAAATGGATTGTCGAAACCATAAGCATTGTCGAAAAGCTGGAAATATAACCCGCCATTTTTCCGGTGTAAGAATGAATCAACTGCAATACCGTTTTCCTTTACTTCAAATATCCTGTAGCTGGTTCCACCAACTATTATATCATTCGGGCTTACCTGTACATAAGAAGTATCACCGGGGTTGCCTCCAACTAATTTGTCTGTCCAGTTACTGAATGATGTTTCCGGAACATAATCCTGGTTTGTCGCTGCTAAAACAGTTACTGAAAAAGTACATACGGAAGTGCCTGCAGTTGCCGTATAATTAAAGGTTCCGGCTGTAAATGGGATCCCGGCAGGGATCAATGTTACAACCTGTGGCCCTGTTGTAACAAATGTTCCGGATGCTATGCTAAATGAAAGGCCGTTATTGGTATCGGTAGAGATGACGGAATAGGTACCGGTTGTGATTACATTAACATTGAGGTTTATAGAATTGGAACCTGTCATTCCAACACCTGCTGTGTAAGTTCCGTTAGCGATTGCTCCCGAACAGGTGCCAGGATCGCCGGTGAGTGTGAATACTGCCGGTGTTGGGCCCCCGGATGGTAAAACAGTAATACTGAAAGTACAGGTACTTGTTCCATTGATAGCAGTCAAATTAATTGTGCCATCATTCAATGGCATTCCTGTTCCGTTGAGCGTAACACTTTGAATTCCAGCTGTTGGAAAAACACCTGTTGAAGAAAAAAGCATGCCATTTCCTGCGACCGTGTTGAGCAAATATGTTCCGGGAACTGATACATTTACTGTAATTGTAACCGTGTTATCAATTGCCAGATTTGTACCAGCTGTATAAGTGCCATTTACAATAGCGCCAGAACATGTTCCCGGAGCACCTTCCAATGTAAAAACAGCCGCACCAGTGCTGGCACTTATTACAGTTACATCTACCACGCAGGTGCTGTTATCAAAACTAATCGTAAATGAGTTTGTTCCTGCAAGAATCGGTTTTCCGGCAGCATATAGCCTCACCGTATTCAACCCGTTTAATCCTAAAGTACCTGTGCCGCTGAATGAATAACCATTGATGGTGTCTGATGAAATTGAATATGTTCCGGGATTGCTGATATCAACCTGTACATCAATAAAATTTGTATTATTCAATACAGAATCTGCTTTATAAATACCATTTACTGTACTGGGAAGACAATCTCCTGAGGCATCTGATTTCAATGTGCCCCTGGCATTACCATCTACATCAAAACTCAATTCCTTCTGACAGGCTGTTATCATTATCACTGTAGTACAGGTAATCAGTAAGTATTTTAATAATTTCATCCGGCTAATTTTTATAAAATAAATATACTCGTTTTTTTATGAAATATGAGAAGCATCGTCTGCCAGTGCGCCAGTTTCCATGGTATTACCTTGTTCCGGTTCCTCATTTTTGAAAAATCTTTTTTGAAAAACCAAAATAGATATTATCCCGGTACTGATGGATGCATCAGCTAAATTAAATATAGGCCGAAAAAATTCAAACGCCTCTCCACCCCAACCTGGCATCCAAGCAGGAAAATGTCCTTTAATGACAGGGAAATACAACATATCAACTACGTTACCGTGTAAAAATGAAGCATACCCATTTTTAGAAAATGCAGCTAATCCATTATAGCCTACATATTCCTTAAATTGTGGGTCAAAGATCATGCCTTTATCAAAGATCAGTCCGTAAAAGCAAGAATCAATCAGGTTACCCAATGCACCGGCATATACCAGTGCAGCACAAAAAATAAATCCCTTGTGGTATTTTTTTTTAATGATCTGCCCCAGGTACCAGGTACCAAATATCACAGCACCTAACCGAAAAACTGTTAGGGCAACTTTTCCCCAGTTGCCACCAAACTTCCAGCCGTAAGCCATACCGGGATTCTCAACAAAATAAAGCTGAAACCAGTCTCCAAATACATGGTGAGAAGTATTTAACTGATAACTTGTTTTAATATAGATTTTTAACAACTGGTCTGCTATTACAATCAGTGCAATGATAAAAAATACATGTTTTACTTTCATCCGTGTTTAAAATTTATGCTGATATCGCGGGCCATTGAATCCAGCGCCTTTTAAAATAACCGTGGCGCAAAGATATGATATTGACATGAGCAGGAAGTCCTGAGAAAAGCGTAAAAAAAAATATGCTATTGGAATAATTTCCAGTGTAAGTTATCATAGCTGTTTATTACAATCCGGATTTGAGTTACCGGTTAATAAATGATCATTCTTCATAATAAACCCTTTTTACCCTTTGCGAAATACCGGTGAGTATTTCATAGGGAATGGTTTGTACCCAATTTGCCAATTTTGATACCGGCAGGTTTTCCCCGAAAACAATCACTTCATCTCCTTCCGCAGCTTCAGTTCCGGTTATATCCAGCATGGTCATATCCATACAGACGTTCCCAATTACCGGAACCAAATTACCGTTAAGCAACATTTTTCCGATCCCATTTCCCAGCGAACGGGGATAACCATCTGCATAACCAATACGTACGATTGCAATAACTGAATCTTTATCTACAACTCCTTTGCGGCTGTATCCAACGGTTTCGCCCTTTTTAACTTTTTTTATTTGAGAAACGGTAGTTTTTAATGTGGTAACATTCTGCAACTTTAATCTTTCATCCACACCATATAAGCCGATACCAAGCCTTACCATATCCAGTTGTAAATCCTGATGCCGGTGTATGGCAGAAGTATTGGCAATATGCTTTATAAATGTATAACCTGTTTGCCTGCTTATCCTGCCTGTCATATCAGTAAAAGCTGCAGCCTGCTTTTTTGTAAAATCATCATGTACTGAATCATCACTGGCAACCAGGTGTGAAAAAACCGATATTATTTTTATACGGTTTGTACCAGATAAGAAATTACAAAGTTCCTGCATTTCATCTTCTAAAAAACCAAGCCGGTGCATGCCGGTATCCAGTTTAATGTGTACCGGGAAATTCTCAATACTATGCAGTTTCAGGTAGTTATCAAATGCCTGTAAAATATTGAATGAATACAGTTCAGGTTCCAGCTGAAACTGTACGATATTATTGAAACCGGAAACTTCGGTATTCATAACCATAATGGGTAAACGTATTCCAGTTTTCCGCAGGGTAACTCCTTCATCGGCATAAGCAACAGCCAGGTAATCAACGGCTGCATGCTGCAACAGCCCGGCGATCTCAAAACTGCCGCTGCCATAACTGAAAGCCTTTACCATAGCCATCAATTTCACATCTTTGTGTAAAAGTTGCCTGTATTGTTTCAGGTTATCGCGGAGTGCATTGAGGTTGATCTCCAGCACCGTTTCGTGCATTTTTTGTTCAAGCACATGACTTACCTGCTCAAAGCGGAACACCCGTGCACCTTTTAGTAATATGGTTTCATCATTGAAATTCAATGCAGGTATCTGCTTTAGGAACGCATCTGTTGATTGAAAAAAAACAGCATCCGGAATTTTTACAAATGCAGCGGCATTTTCAGATATCTGGGGTCCGATTCCAATAATGCGGAATATCTTTTTCCGCTCAAGAATTTCTGCTATATTTTTATACAACAAATTTGGCTGTAGTGATGACTGCAATATATCGCTCAAAATTACAGAACGTTTTGAATGCTGCTGCTGTTGCAGTAAAAAATCAAGTGCAATACTGAGTGAATTAATATCTGTACTGTAACTATCATTTATGATGGAGCAATTGTTGAGTCCCTCTTTAAGTTCAAGCCTCATTTCTACGGAGCGTAACTGGTATATATGTGATGCAATGGAAGGAAATGAAACATTCATATATAATAAAACACAGCAACAGGTTATGGCATTGTGAATAGAAGCATCATCTGTAAACGGGATAAAGAAATTCAGTTCACGGGAATCATATAAGCAACTGATGCTGCATCCTTTTTCTGATTTTTCAGTTTTATTTATGAAAAGGGTTGTACCCTGTTTTCTGCTCCAGCCAAATAACTGAAGTGTGTTATGATGAGTTTCCTTAAAATCAAGTACCGAGTCCTGCATCCGTTCATCATCTGCACAATAGATGAGCACTTTACTCTGTTTGAAAAGTTTCAGTTTCTCACTGATCTTTTGCCCGGGGTTTTCAAAACCTTCAGCATGTGCATCACCAATATATGTGAAAACACCAATGCCGGGATCAATGATATGCTGAAGCTGATCCATTTCACCGGGCATAGAAATTCCTGCTTCAAAAATGCCAAGGGTATGTGCATCAGTCATATTCCATACACTGAGCGGAACAC
>JAGPDJ010000018.1 GCA_018057635.1 Ferruginibacter sp.
CCGGCCGAAAGTGCAGGATACAGCGCATGGGGAAGAGCTACAGAATATACAAAGAAAAGTATTGAAAATTATAGTAAGAGATGGTTAACTTATCCGTACCCGGTAGCAGTGAACGTGGCAGGGAATATTGGTGGTATGGAATATCCGGGTATTGTTTTCTGTGGCGCCAATGCAAAAGAAGATCAATTGTTTGGAGTAACCGATCATGAATTCGGGCATACCTGGTTCCCTATGATCGTTGGAAGCAATGAGCGTAAATACGGATGGATGGATGAAGGGTTTAATACTTTTATCAATTCTATTGCTTTAAAAGATTTTAATAATGGTGAATATAAAAATACGGGTATTGCAAAGAGTTTGCTTATTCCATATATGTTCAGTGAAGAATCTGAAAAGATATTGCTGGCCCCTGATGCTATGAAAGAAGCTAATATTGGAACCTCTTTATATTACAAACCCGGTTATGCACTGGAATTGTTACGTGATCAGGTTTTGGGAGAAGAGCGGTTCGATTATGCATTCAGGGCATATATAAAAAGGTGGGCATACAAACATCCAACGCCCTGGGATTTTTTCAGAACAATGGAAAACGCTGCAGGAGAAGAACTTTCCTGGTTCTGGCGTGGCTGGTTTATAGAGAATTATATGCTTGACCAGGCAATTACATCTGTATCTTATGACAATAATAATAGCAATGCTATAGTCAGTATTGCTAATTTAAACCAGATGGCGATGCCTGTGATATTGAATTATGTAACAGCTTCAGGTGTTAAAGGAGATATAAAATTACCGGTTGAAATATGGAATAATACTGCAGTTTTTAAAGTAAAGATCCCGGTAAAAGGGAAACTTAAATCTGTAACCTTAGATCCTGAAAAGCTATTTCCTGATATCAATTACACTAATAATAAATGGTCTGATAAGTAACTTTTATTTATAATTTGACTCACACATAGAAAATTATTAGTTGTTTCATATTTCCCACATTTAATTTTGTTGGCATGAAATTCGGGTATTGTAGTTTGAACTAAAATTTCAATAAATAAATTACATACCATGAAAAAAAATATCATTATTGTTTTAGCTGCCTTACTCACATCTTCTATATTCATCGCATCTTGCAGTAAGGATAATAATGAAGATAAGAGATCAACTTTGAATGTAAGGCTTACAGATGCGCCAACAGCGTATGAAGAAGTAAATGTTGATATCAGTGAAGTAAGGGTAAAGTTTTCTGATGATTCATCAAGTAACGGATGGGTAACATTAACAACTAATCCTGGTATTTACAATTTACTTGCATACCAGAATGGTGTTGATACGTTATTGGGTACCGGTATTTTCCCGCTTCAGGTTTTAAAAGAGATCAGGTTTGTACTTGGACCCAATAATACCATTAAAGATTCAGGTGTGGTTTATCCATTAACAATTCCAAGTGGTTCTGAATCTGGTTTAAAGATTAAGGTTAACAAGTCATTGAATGCAACTTTGGAAACCATCATTATTGATTTTGATGCAGCATTATCTGTACACAAAGATGGCACAGGCGATTACAAATTGAGGCCGGTTTTAAAGGTAAAATAAAAAGCAAACAAACATTTATAAGAAAGCCTTTACATTTTTGTAAAGGCTTTTAATTTAATATTAATTATTGTGTTTATTGTTCCCAAATCAAAGCGCTTGCCCCTAAAATAGCTGCATCAGATTCCTTCAATTCACTGAATATCAGTTTAACCTTGTTTTTAAAAATGGGAAGCAGGTTTTCTTCCATATGTTTGCGGGTTGGGTTCAGCAACAGGTTTCCAGCTTTGGTTAAACCTCCAAACAAAACGATTGCAGCAGGGGATGAAAACATGATAAAATTGGCAAGAGATTCGCCAAGTATCTGCCCGGTGAATTCAAATATCTGGTTGGCCACATTATCGCCCTGCATGGCACATTCATATACAGATTCGCTCGTGAGTTCGTTCAGGCTATAGTTGCGCAGGAGGCTGGCTTCTTCCGGGTGTGTGGTTAGCAATTCAATGGCAGTATCACGTACACCAGTAGCCGAAGCATACGATTCAAGTGTGCCTCTTAAGCCGGTGCCTTTATGCAATCTGCCACCCGGCCTGATGGTTGTATGACCCAATTCCCCGGCAAAGCCATCATGGCCCACTACAATTTTTCCATCAATAATAATTCCGCTTCCAACACCGGTGCCTAAGGTAATGGTGATGAAATGTTTCATATTCTTACAGGCGCCAAACATCATTTCGCCCACAGCAGCTGCATTGGCATCATTTGTCAGTTTTGTTTTTAAACCGAATTTTTTTTCAATCAGCGATGCAATGGGAATGATACCTTTCCATTTAAGGTTAGGCGCATACTCTATAGTACCCGAATAGATATTGCCGTTAGGTGCACCCATTCCGATGCCTACAAAGCTTTCAACTCCACCAACCCTTTCTATCATGGGTGCCAGCTTTTCATAAAGGTCTTCTATGAATTCTTCCACGGTATCGTGGTCGTTGGTAGGGATGCGATCCTGTTCAACAATTATACCATCATTATTAACAATGCCGAATTTAGTAGTGGTACCACCAACATCTATTCCAATAGCATATTTACCTTTCATATTTTATCAGGTTTAAATCTTAATATATTAATGCCCGGATGCACTGGTACCTGCATCGTAATTGATACCCTGTTTTCCCAATATCCTTTTAACAATAAATGCAAAGAATGCAAGGTATGCAAAGCATATCGCTGCCACCCAGTATGACTGGTGAATTCCCGATCCGTCAATGGTTGAATTTGCTTGCAGGAAATCGGCCAGTTTACCCTGGATAGGTGGTATGATACCGCCACCGAGAATCATCATGATCAGGAATGCCGAACCCTGGCTGGTATACTTTCCAAGGCCTGCAATGGATAAACTGAATATACTTGGCCACATGATAGAGCAGCATAAACCCCCACTCAGGAAAGCATAAACAGCTAACATACCGGTTGTTTGTGTACCTACAATCATGGCTGTAACACCCAATAAACCAAATATCAGCAATGTTTGCGCAGGCTTATTCTGGGTTAAATAGAAAGCCGCAATTTGAACAATAACACATACAACATAATAATACAATGGCTTCATATCATAACCAAATGCCGTATTTACGGCCAGGATGATGGCAAATGCCACCAGTGGTACAATTACTTGCAGAATTACAGTTGTAGATTTTTTTAAACTGAACGCACTAACGGCAAAGGCCCAGCGGCCAATCATTAAACTTCCCCAATACATAGCTATATAAGGAGTAGCCTCTGAAGCCTGGAAACCGCCAAAATCCTTGTGCCTTAAAAGTTCTCCCAAATTACTGCCAACTGAAACTTCCACACCTACATACACAAAAATGGCCAGCATACCCAAAACCAATTGAGGATATTTCATAGCACCCCAACCATTGTTATTTTTTCTTGCACTAAGGTTAGATAACAGCAAGCCAAACACCACAACAGCCAATGCGCCAAACAACCATTTAAGCCTGTATGATTCCATGGCATGTTTTTGTGTATCATCCAGGGTAGTCATATCTGTTTTGTAACTGCTAAACACGGGTACAAAACAAATGATCAGTAAGCCGGTCATGATCAACAATGAATATAATGCCTTTCCTGCCTTTTCGGTTGGTTCTTCTGAAATGCCAGACGGTACTTTTTTAGAAAAATTGAATAATGCAGCAGCTGCCAGAAACAATCCGCCAACACCGGAGTATAACAAAATCACTTTACTTAAACTGAGTGAAGCAATTTTTTCATCTGTTATGGCAGCAGTGGTTCCAAATAGGGCAATGGCTACAACCAATGGCCCGATGGTAGTGCCAAATGAATTGATGGCGCCACCCAAAGTGACTCTGCTGGTGCCGGTGATTGGGTCGCCCAATGCTATGGCAAATGGCTGTGCAGCTGTTTGCTGTAAAGAAAATCCAAGAGCCACAATAAACAACCCGGCCAGCATACCGGCAAAAGTATTTGCATTTACTGCAATAATCATGGCAGCGGCACCCAGGGCCGAAAATAATAAACCATATACAATACTTTTTTTGTAGCCCCATTTACCAACCAGGTCTTTCCCTCCAAAAGCACCATAAGCAAACAGCAACAATGCTCCAATATAATAAGCAGTATAAAAGGCAAAGTCAATCAACTGGCTCTGAAACTGATCGAGGCTAAAATAATGTTTACAAAAAGGTATGAATACGCTGTTCCCCGCAGCGATAAACCCCCAAAAGAAAAATACAGTTACCAATGTTCCTAGGGCACCGTAATTGGTTGGTATTGCAGCCGCAGGTGTATTACCTGCTTTCATTTCGTGTTCTAAAGGCATAGAAGTTGGTTTGAACGTTGAAAATAACAAGAATTTTGATGAGTATAAAAATTACTTTTTAAATTTACAGTATAATAAACCTTCTTATATCTGTATATTTATTTAAGATTGCTAAAGTTATTAATAAGCTTCCTAAATTGGATAAATTTTAAATCAGCAGGATGGAAATCATACATGTGAGTGCAGAATGTTATCCCATGGCCAAAGCGGGCGGCCTGGCAGATGTTGTAGGAGCTTTGCCAAAATACCAGAATAAACTGGGGCATATTGCCAAAGTAGTGATGCCTATGCATCGAACAAAATTCCTGTATAATAATGAGTGGGAAACAGTTCACAAGGGAAGTTTTCCGATGGGTAAATTCTATTTTGATTTTACAGTGATCAAGGAAAAGACCAATAAACTAGGGTTTGACCTGTATTGTGTTGATATCAATGGTTTGCTCGACAGGGAAAAAATATACAGTTATGACGATGATGTGGAAAGGTTTACCGCTTTCCAGATTTCAGTATTGGAATGGATCAATAGCTGGGAACACCGGCCGGATATCGTACACGTGCATGATCATCATGCAGCACTGATCCCTTTCATGATGCGCAATTGTTTTACTTACAGAAAACTTTCTGGCATCCATACTGTTCTTACTATCCACAATGCACAATACCAGGGATGGATGGGGTGGGAAAAAGCATCGTATATACCGGTGTGGGATACATGGAAATGGGGTTTGCTCGACTGGGATAATACGCTCAACCCGCTGGCCTGTGGAGTAAAATGTGCCGACAAAGTAAATACCGTTAGCCCCGGATATATGCAGGAGTTAATGGCTGAAGCCAATGGCCTGGAAAGTTTGTTTAACTATGAAAGGGGTAAATGCAGTGGAATCATAAACGGAATTGATTACAGCGTTTGGGATCCGGAAACAGATACCTATATCCTGGATAACTATAGTATTAAAGATTATGAAGCCGGTAAAATGCTGAATAAAAAAGCACTTTGCAAGCAGTTTAATTTTGATGAGAACCTTCCTCTCATCATCTTTATTGGGCGACTGGTAAATGAAAAAGCAGCCGACTTGTTACCTGAAGCTATCACAAAATCTTTTCAACAATTAGATCGCAAATTCAGCTGCCTGATACTGGGAAGCGGAGAACCAACTGTTGAAAATGAATTAAAGGGATTGCAAAACCACTGGGTGGGTTATTACAATACCCAGATAGATTATAATGAAAAACTAAGTCACCTGATGTATGCAGGTGCTGATTTTATTTTAATGCCCAGCAGGGTGGAACCATGCGGACTTAACCAGTTGTATGCAATGCGGTATGGAACGGTACCGGTTGTACGAAGAACCGGCGGATTGAAAGATACCGTGATAGATTTTGGTGAGGAAGGAGGATATGGAATTTGCTTTAACAATGCCACTGTAGATGATATTGTTTATTCCATCAACCGGGCAACAGAATTATACGGGGATAATGAAAAACTGGAAGAAGTAAGAAAAAGAATGATGGGCGTGAACAGCAGCTGGGAATCAAGTGCAAAGAAATACATAGAACTATATGAATCAATTTAATAACCGGATAAATTATATATTATGATCAGCAAACAGGTAGTATCAGTCATTTTAGGGGGTGGCGCCGGAAGCCGGCTTTATCCGTTAACCGCATCAAGAAGTAAGCCTGCAGTTCCTATTGCAGGAAAATACCGCTTAGTGGATATACCCATTTCAAATTGCATCAACAGCAACATCAACAGGATGTTTGTATTAACACAATACAATTCTGCTTCATTAAATAAGCACATCAAGAATACTTACCAGTTCAGCGGTTTCAGCAGTGGTTTTGTTGACATTCTTGCAGCAGAACAAACACCAGACAGCCCGGGTTGGTTCCAGGGCACCGCCGATGCTGTAAGGCAATCGCTGAAACACATTGACAAAAATGATTTTGAGTATGTGCTTATATTAAGTGGCGACCAGTTATACCAGATGGATTTTGGTGAAATGATGGCCAATCATATAGAATCTGGTGCAGATATATCTATTGCAACCATTCCGGTTTCTGAAAGAGAGGCAACAGAGTTTGGTATTTTAAAAGTGGATGGCAAAAACTGCATCAGTTCTTTTGTTGAAAAGCCGGCAAAAGAATTATTACCCGGCTGGATCAGCAATACCGGCGATGAAATGCAGCAACAGGGCAGGAATTACCTGGCTTCGATGGGTATTTATATATTCAACAGGAAACTGTTATTTGATTTGTTACAGGTAGAAAAGAAAGATGCTACTGATTTTGGAAAGGAGATCATTCCGGAAGCAATAGACAAATACAAAGTGGTGAGTTTTCAATATGACGGTTACTGGACAGATATCGGAAATATCTACTCTTTTTTTGAGGCCAACCTGGCCCTTACACTGGAATTGCCACCGTTTAACCTTTTTGATAACAAGAAAATGGTTTACTCACGGGCACGCATGCTTCCTCCTGCAAAGATCAGCGGCACAACCCTGCAGCAAACTATTATGGCGGAAGGTTGTATTATTCATGCTTCAGTTATTTCTAACAGTGTTATTGGTATCAGGAGCCGAATAGGGCTTGGCAGTAATATTGTTAGCTGTTATATAATGGGAAATGATTTTTACGAAACAATTGAAGAGATCGCTTATAATTACAACAAAGGCATTCCAAGAGTAGGAATAGGGGATAACTGTAACCTGAAAAATGTGATTGTTGACAAGGATTGCCGTATTGGAAATAATGTAAACATACAGGGAGGTGCTCATTTACCGGATCACGACCATTCACTGTATGCCATAAAAGACGGAATCGTTGTTATAAAAAAAGGTGCAATTGTACCCGATGGTTTTGAGATAATATAAATAAGAAAAAAATATAGTCATATCCGTCATTGCGAGGAACGAAGCAATCTTGAATTAAAATTGTAAAATGTTAGATTGCTTCGTTCCTCGCAATGATGATAATTTAAAAATAGATACACTACAAAAAAGCAGCTATATTTTTTATAGCTGCTTTTTTATATTATCCTTATAAAAGGGTGCTCCAATACAACTGCTCAATCCATTTTTGCGATTCCGGGTCGTCTTCATTTACCCATTCTTTTGTGCGTTCTTTCAGGGTTTTCTTTAGTGATGCATTTGTAAAATATTTTTTTGCAGTTACCGGTTTGATACTGCTTACATTAATATCGTTCACCATTACTTTTGTTGCTATCCAGGAAGCATACATCCTGGGAATGGTAAGGCCTAATACAAGGCCCGGCAAACCATTGATAGAACAGGGTCCGCCGGGAATTATGATCTCATCTGAATAAAATGCAAATACATATACGCTGTCCATGATAATGCCAACTGCTTTCCTGCAGTTAAAACCGGCAATGATCCTGTTTTCATTGGTAAGCCTCCATTCTATTGCAGGAATAGAATCCTCTACATTGAAATTTGATCCATATACATTTTTCTGCATGTTGAATTTCTTAACTGTGTGATCAAAATACCACACATTCTCTTCGTCACTTTTGCGCATCCATTCAGGTACTTTTATTTCATCCCAGTGATCAAATTTGTAAACACTTTTATTTTCGGCAAATGTATACCGGTAATAGCCGGTTTTAAACTGTGGCATATTTTCCTTCATCATTTCGGCCCAGGAATTATTGCCAAGTGTTTTTTTGATATTTACTTTTACTTCATATTCAACTGTTGCCTTGCTGATGAACAATGACTGGGCAAAGATTAGCTGAAAAGAAAAAAGACAGGTTATAAAAAGTATTATTTTGATTTTCATAATGCTGATGAACTGATTTGTGAAAATTATAAAATTATTTGCCTTTGGGTGCTTTATTCTTAAAGTCCCAGGTAAAGCCAACAAGCCAGTAACGTTTGAGCCTGTCATTTCTTTCTTCACTTAATGTGTTGCTGTAAAAATTCCTTTCTATACCAATATTCTGGTTAAGGATATCTCTTACTTTTATGAATGCAGTAAATTCATTGTTCCGGAAAGTCTTTTGCAGCCGGGCATTCCAGGTCTGGTTGTTCAGGTTGTTGCTGAACTGTGCCGTTTTTTGCCTGGCATAAAACTGGTAATCTGTATTGATTGACCAAACCTTATGTATGTATATTGTTACATCAGCAGTAAGTGTATTTGTGTAGTACTTGATAGTTGCATTTGCCTGTGAAGTCTTATTGGTATTGTAATTAAAATCATTATTCAATGAGATATCATATTTCTTGTCCTTCGACTTTGAAATATTAATACCAAGTCCTGCACTCATATTTTTTGAATAACTTGTTTTGTTATTGATCACATCTGCAAAACGGGAATAGTTTATGTTTGGATTTAAGTTAAACCGGGTGTCTATTTTTTTAATTTTAAAACCACCACCGGCCCAGATATTGAAAGAATAGTTTCCATTGGTATTAATTGGTTGTGTGATCGTTTTTGCCGAATCAGTATTTATGATCCTGTTATTGGTAATGGCATTGCTTGACTGGTTAAAATTTATTGATTGGTACATCCACCTGTCTTTTATGAAATTATATGAATTGTGCGAAATATTAAAATTATTCGTGAATGAAGGTTTCAAGTCGGGATTCCCTATATACTGGTTGTAATAATCAGTATTATTGGTCAATGGCTGCAACTGATTGATGGATGGTTGTTTGGTTGATCCATTGTAGTTAAACCTGAAATTGTGGTTTGGTTTATAAGTGTAATTGGCAGAAGCACTGGGGAAAAAGTTGGTGAAATTCCGGATATAATCCTGGTTGATCGTATTATCCAGCATGTCAAAATGTGTGAGGCCAAAACCTGAACCAATATTTACCTTTATTTTTTTATTGCTGTAATTCAATTTTACGGAGGGTTTGTGAATGGTTATGAGCTGGTCAAAATCATTTGTAAGTGAATCAACCTGTGCATCATATTTTCCGGATACAGGAGAATAACTGTATGTTACCTGGTTGTTATTGCCGGAAATATAGGTGAATTCATAGCCCAGTTCCAGGGAATATTTTTTACTTAACGGTTCAGTATAAACGAGTTTAGAAGACAGGTTCTGTGTTTGCTTGTTATTATCTTTTAACTGGTTGAGGTTTTGCCCGGTTATCGGCAAACCATTTATATAAGATTGGTTTACAGATTTTAAATAACTATTACCTTCAGTGGCCAGGCTTTTCCAGTCTGCTGTAAATGACAAAGTACGCCTAGCTTTTCTGAATTTATGTTTAAAAATGATATTTGCTGAAAGGGCAGTTTTGTCGTTAACTGATTCTGTGTTTCGGGAACTGGTATTTTTCAGGTCACCTGTATTGCCAGTAGTAATGGCATTTTTAGCCTCGTTGCTTTCTGTATGGTAAAAGTTAGCATTGGCGGTTATTTTCAGGCTGTTCATGGAATCGATCTTAATATCATACGTAGCCCTCAGTTTGGTATTATACCTGTTAACGGCTGATATCTGATTTGCATTTTCATTCAATTCAACCAGGTTATTCGTGAGCGTGTCTAAAATTTGTGTTTGTGTAAAGATGGTTTTGGTATTGTCATATACCTGGTTGTTGTATTTTGGCGAAAAGTTGAATGAATGTTTGTCATTCCATTTATTGCTGTATTGAACCCCGGCATTGATGTTCCTGATAAATCCGTTTTCTGTATTCACATCAGGCTCATCATCTGTACCACCACCACGCCAGGCGAACATCATGCCTCCGTCTTCATCCATGCTCATGCTGTAATTGTCAGATTCGCCGCCAAATTTTTCATTATCCTGCCAGCTTAACCCGTCCTGGCCGGTATTGCCATTTAAGAGAAAGGCAGATAGTTTTCGTTTACCCTTGAAAGTGCTGAACATTAAATTGTTGTTATACCTGTCATCTATATCTTTCAGCAATCCTCCCGAAACACTTATTTTTCCGAAGTACCCGGTCTTCTTATTTTCTTTTAGTTTAAGATTGATGGTTTTTTGTGTATTGCCGTCATCAATACCAGTGAATTCAGCCTGTTCGCTTTTCTTGTCAAACACCTGAACTTCCTTTACGGCATCCGCCCGCAGATTCTTAACAGCCATACCAGGATCATCTCCAAAAAACTCTTCGCCGTCTACCAGCACTTTTTCTACGGTTTCGCCCATGGCTTTTATCTGCCCGTTTTTATCTACCTGTATACCGGGAAGTTTTTTCAGCAATTCTTCTACGTTGGCATTGGCGCTTACTTTAAAACTATCTGCTGTATATATGGTTGTATCGCCTTTTATCTTGATCGGGCTGCCACTTTTAATGATCACAGCTTCCAGTAATTTACTCTTGGGCGTTACAGCAATGGTTCCAACCATGATATTAGCACCGTCAATATCTACATTATCTACATAATCTGCAAATAACGGATGCATCACCATAAGTACATAGGAGCCTTTGGTTATATTATCAAGGGAGAATTTACCTTCGGTATCTGTGCGGGTATATTTTTTTATTACAGAGTCTTTTGCAGACAACAACATCACAATGGCATTCCTTACATTGGATTTGCTGGTTGTATCCGCAATTTTACCAGATATCTCTATTTGCTGGGCAAACAGGAATTGCGAGAAAAGCAGGAAGATAAATGATACGGAAATCCTTTTGAACATTCAGCTAGTTTTAGGGTTTTGCAAATAAAGGGATAAAGTTGTGATAATTAATTATTGTATGCAACCTAACTCTTCTTAAATTTACGTTAATTGATTTTTTTATAAACTGGTAGAAAAAACTGATAAATGGCATACGAAGACGAACATTTTATCGATAGCAGTAAATTGGTGTGGACCTATTCATTTTTTACTGATGAAGATATTCAGTTGTTCAGGGATGGAATGTTTTACAATGCTTATGAGAAATTTGGCAGCCATTGTTTGCGTGTACTCGATACTGATGGTTTCTATTTTGCTGTTTGGGCACCGCATGCCACGGCCGTATCAGTGGTGGGAGAGTTTAATGGCTGGAAAAAAGAATTGCACCCGCTTTATCCCAGGCTTGATAAATCGGGCATCTGGGAGGGATTCATACCCCGTTTGCCCGCAGGAAGCAAATACAAATACCATATATCAGCACCGGGTGATTTTGAAACAGACAAAGCTGATCCTTTTGCCCGGCATTGTGAGTTCAGGCCCGGAACTGCTTCCATAACATGGGATATTGATAAATACTGGCATGATGGCGAGTGGATGAATGAACGGAAAAAACACAATGCTCTCAATGCACCTTGGAGTGTTTATGAAGTACACCTGGCCAGCTGGATGCGTCCTGAAAAGAACCGGGAGGATGTTTATACCGGTTATGCAGAAATTGCCAACAGGCTTGTTCCTTATGTGAAAGCAATGGGTTTTACGCATGTAGAGTTCATGCCGGTTATGGAACATCCTTACGATGGAAGCTGGGGTTACCAGGGAACCGGCTATTTTGCGCCTACCTCACGGTTTGGCACACCCGAAGCTTTTATGCACCTGGTAGACAGCCTGCATCAAAATGGCATTGGTGTGATACTCGATTGGGTACCATCTCATTTCCCGCATGATGCTCATGGGTTACATGTTTTTGACGGGGCATACACGTATGAATATGAAGACATGCGAAAAGGGTATCATCCAGACTGGAACAGTTATATTTTTAATTATAAAAGAGGCGAGGTACGGTCATTCCTGATCAGCAGCGCCCATTTCTGGCTAAAGCTTTATCACGCCGACGGAATAAGGGTGGATGCAGTGAATTCGATCATACGGCTCGACTTTTCCAGGAAAGAAGGCGAGTGGGAGCCCAATGAATTTGGTGGAAACGAAAATATTGAAGCAATCGATTTTCTTAAAGACCTGAATAATATTATAAACAGGGACTTTCCAGACACGCAAACCATTGCTGAAGAAGCTTCAGACTGGCCGGGAATAACACTTTCAACAGACAAAGGCGGTTTTGGTTTTGGTATGAAATGGATGATGGGCTGGATGCATGATACATTCAGGTACTTTAAAAGACAACCTGCTGAAAGGGTGAATCACCAGGATGATTTCACGTTCAGCATCATGTATTTTTATGATGAAAAATTTATGTTGCCTATTAGTCATGATGAGGTGGTTCATGGTAAAAGTCCAATGATTTACAAAATGCCGGGCGATGAATGGGAAAAATTTGCAAACCTGCGATTATTATATACTTACATGTTTACGCACCCGGGAGCAAAATTACTTTTCATGGGGAATGAATTTGGGCAGACCAGTGAATGGAATTATAAAAGTGAACTTGATTGGGAATTGCTTCAGTACGATCCGCATAATAAGTTACAGGAATGCGTACGTGCACTTAATCATTTATACAAAGACCATCCGGCCTTATATGAATACCAGTTTGATCAAAAAGGATTTGAATGGGTTGACCTTGAACACCGGTACGAAGGTATCATGGTTTACAAAAGAAAAGGAAAGCATCGGTCAGATGATATGGTAATAATATTAAATGTCACCAAGACTGAATATCCTGAATGGAAATTTAACCTGAAAGGTAAAACCCATTGGAAAGAGGTTTTTAATAGCAACAATGTTGCATACTGGGGAAACGGGCAACATGTTAATAATCCGGTAGTTATGAGCCCAATTGACAAAAAGAAAAAAATATTTGAAATAAAAATGTCAATTCCGGCGTTATCAGCTGTAATATTCCAGTGATTGGAATAAAAATTGCACCTATAACACTATGAAACCACTCATTGTCACAATCCTCATTTGTGCAGGCTTCTCTGCATACGCACAAGACTCCGACAGTTCAACCTATTATTTTGACAAAGCGATGCTTGAAAAAGAAGCAGGCCGGTACCTGGTAGCCGCAGGTTTGTTTGATAAGTCCATCCGGCATAATCCTGCCAATGTTTCTGCACTACTTCATAACGGTTATACATACCTGCAAATGAAAAAAACGGATGGGGCAAAATTAAATTTTACCAGGCTGTATGAACTGGATCCGGGAAACAAACAGGCTGTAAAAGAACTGATGAACCTGTATTACAATTATCACCAGTATAACCAGGCTATTGAGTTTGCATTAAAATGCAGCGAATGTGATAACAGTACACGGATTCTTGGTATGAGTTACTATCATAACGAAGATTATCCCAAAGCTGAGCAGCACCTGTCGGCCGCATTGCAGAAAAACCCTTCCGATGCAGAAGCAACCTATATCATGGGAAGAAATTACCTGGATATGGAAGAATATACCAAAGCTGTACCGTTCTACGCCAAAGCGGTGAAACTGGATGAAACCAAAAATGTGTGGATGTATGAACTGGGTTTGCTTTATTACAATCTGAATAATTTTAAAAGCGCACTGGAATCATTTAAACAGGCGGCAGACCGTGGTTATAACCAGGGAAACGATTTCAAGGAAAACTTAGGTTATGCTTCACTGTATAGTGGCGAATACGAAGCAGGTGAAAATTTGCTGTTGGCTGTGTGGCAGCGGAAACCCGCCAATAAAGATATTTTAAGGGATATGTCAGAAATCTTTTACCAGCAAAAACAGTATGATAAATCACTTGCTTATTGCCAGAAACTGATGGAACTGGATGCTAAAGATGGTAAAGCACTATACCAGGCAGGTTTGTGTTTTCAGAAAAAAGGCCAGAAAGACAGGGGACAGCAAATGTGTGATAAAGCGATAGAAATGGATCCTTCACTTACCAGTTTGAGGAGGAAAAAAGAGATTGCTGGTATGTAAATTTATAATAAGTGATTGCTGAAATTCATTTTATATTGCCTTGTTTATCAACTTAAACAGGTGTACTTAAAAGGATATATGTTTACTGTTCTTATTAAAAATTTCTGCCATCATGCATCGGGCGCTTCCGCCGCCGCAGGATTCAATGGTATCAAGTGGCGTATGAATGATCCTGCTGAATTTTTCAAGTTTACTAACCTGCGTTTTATTCAATGAATCAAATGCCTGTGATGACATTACAAGCAATAATTCACCTTCACTGTTTCTAACCTGAAGCATATTGCCCGCAAAAGCATTCATTTGCTGTAATGAAATACCGATAATTTCTTTTCCTGATCCTGTTAAACTACCGGAAACCATTAATCGCTCTTGTTCATCCCTGATTGCTTCAAGGCAGATCACTGCAAAATTAGCTGCCACACACATCATCACATTGGTATGGTAAATGGGATTTCCGGAATTATCCATGGAAGTGAAACTGCAAGGAGTATATCCGGCCATGCTGCAAAATTCGTCCAGTATATGTTTGTCTGTTCTTGGGGATAAACTGGCATAGGCGATCCTGTTTTCCCTGTCTAATACCATGCTGCCTGTTCCTTCCAGGAAAAGGTTCTTTGTTTCATACCGGCTGAGGTCTTTTACTGTTGTGATATGGAAAATTTCTTTTAATTTATCAAGAATATGTGGCTTTTTTTCAAGGCGCCTGTTTGCAGCAAACATCGGGTAAATAATAACCGTTCCGTCTTCGTGAAAGGATATCCAGTTGTTTGGAAAAATTGAATCGGGTGTATGCGGAATTTCTGTATCTGCAATAACGGTTAGGGATACCTTATTTTCAGCAAGTAAAGAAACCAGGCCATCAAATTCTATTAAAGCTTTTTGCTGTACATTACCCGTGCTGTTAACCTGGAATGAATTATTTACTGCTGTTTCTGCATTAAATCCAAAATTAACCGGCCTGATCAGTAGAAGATGTTCACAACATTGCATGTCA
Organism: Ferruginibacter sp.; assembly: GCA_018057635.1. Next base: position 15,104 of record JAGPDJ010000018.1, read on the forward strand.
GTTATTAATGCGGTTTACCAAAATCCATTTCTCCTGCCGGGATTGACACAGGGAGATCATTTTCCCTTGGTGGAATAGGACAGTTGTATCCTGAAGCATAAGCACAATAAGGATTGTATGCCTTGTTAAAATCAATGAACAGGGTATTGCCTTTAATATCATCTATCATAAAATCGAGGTATTTACCACCTCCATAACTCTTATTGCCACTGGTTAGGTCAGTATATGGCACAAACAGGTGATTCTTATATTCATCATCCTGCATCAGTTGTTCACTCTGGTAAACCCTCAGTTTCAATGGGATGTTATTAATTGTAAAATTTAAAATCCCATAAGTGAAATACTTCTTACTTTTTTTTCCGGATGTTTTCATAATAAACCCGCTGCTGTCGTTTACCCTTTCAAATGCAGCCAGCACTTTGTACTTTTCATTTACCGGAAAAAATTTCATGTATTTCTTGTCTTGCCCCTGTACCACTTCATGCGTTTCAACATAAGTTTTTTGAAATTCTTTTAAACTTTCCCGGTACGATTTATGCTGCGTATACCCGGTATAACAAATCAATAGTAAAAAGGAAAATAAAACTGATTTCATTTTTATATATTTAGTTCATCATTAACACATTTACACTGCGCTGCAGAATATTAAATGCTATCTCTGCCATCATATTTTCTTTATCCAGTGTTGGGTTAACTTCCGTTATTTCAAAACAGCAGATCTTCCTGCTTTGCATAAATTTACTGATC
>JAGPDJ010000254.1 GCA_018057635.1 Ferruginibacter sp.
ACAGCAAAAAAGGCCCGGAATACATAAAAGCATTTTTATTGAAAGGAACACCTGTAATGCCTGATTTCAATCTTTCAGATAACGAAATCAATTCATTACTGGATTACATGAAAAATATCGATGCTTCGGGTAATGCAGATCCAAGATCATTTATAATTAACAGGGATGGAACCATTGAGCAGTAAACAAATACCTACTTCAAAATTATTTCTACTGTCAGCATTTGTTTTGTTGGTAATTGGATTAATTGCAGGGCTCATTGGTGGGTTGCAATATATTATACCCGGATTTTTAAAAGAACAATTATCATTTGAAAGGATCAGGCCTATGCATGTTTCATCTGTTGTTAGCTGGATCATACTGGCTGCAATAGGAGGGGCAGTTACATACCTGCAGGAACATACCGGGAAGAAAATTTATTCTCCATTACTTTTAGGGATACAGTTTTTTCTGTTTGTATTTTTTGTGATCTGTATGCTTATATCTTATTGCCTCGGCATTTTTGGCGGAAGGGAATACTGGGAGTTCACCCCGGTAATAGCTATTCCATTGGTGATCGCCTGGGTACTTTTCTTATATAATTATTTACGGTCGGTTACATCTTTCAAAAAGCAACCTGTATATGTCTGGATGTGGCTGACAGGTATCTTTTTTTTCCTTTTTACTTTCCTGGAATCATACCTATGGCTTTTACCTGGGTTCAGGTGGAATATTATTACAGATATGACCATTCAATGGAAATCATACGGGTCTATGGTTGGATCCTGGAATATGATGATATACGGCAGCAGTATTTTCCTGATGGAAAAAATTAGCAATAATAAAAAATACAGCCATTCAGGTATTGCCTTCAGCCTGTATTTTCTGGGCCTCTTCAACCTGATGTTCAACTGGGGGCATCACATTTATACATTACCAACAATAAAGTATATAAAACTCATCAGTTATGCAGTGAGTATGACCGAGTTGCTCATTCTAGGTTACATCATTTATCAATGGAGATCTTCAGTTACAACAGCACGTAAGTATTTTCACCAGTCGTCTTATCGGTTCCTCGTTGCAGCAGATGCCTGGATCTTTTTGAACCTGTTGCTTGCCATTGCTATGTCAATTCCGGGAATAAATGTTTATACACATGGTACACATATAACAGTGGCACATACAATGGGCGCAACCATTGGTATAAACAGCTTTCTTTTACTTGCCATCGGGTTTGATATCCTTCAACAAAACTGTCTTCCTTTTTCATCTTTTGAAAAATGGCTGAAGCGGGGTTTTTGGATTGCCAATATTTCTCTTTTCATATTCTGGATAAGCCTGGTTACTGCGGGTATCCTGAAAGCAAAATGGCAAATGAGTGAATCACAGGTTCCTTTCAGCAGCATGATGTTATCACTGAGGCCATTCTTTATACTTTTCTTCATTTCAGGTATAACAATGTTTACCGGTTTCCTGATGATCATTTACCCACTTATGAAAAACCAGTTAAGCTGTTATTTTAAAAAAGGTTTGCAAAATAAAAAATCTGATCAGCGTTTTACAACAAACTCATTGATTACTGAATAGGCCATTTTCTTTTTATTAAATACTTCAATATGATTCAGCTAACCAAAATATTCCACTTTGAAATGGCACATGCATTATTTGGTTACAAGGGAGCCTGTAAAAATATTCATGGCCACTCTTATGAATTACATGTATCAGTAACATCAGGCAAAGTAGGTGATGAGTATATTCCAGCAGATGGAATTATTTTTGATTTCAAAGAGCTTAAGCGGATTGTTTGTACAACTATTATAGATAAATTTGATCACAGGCTTGTTTTATCGGGCAATTACATTGAAAAAAATCCACCTGTTCCATTCATGGATAATATATGTATCCTGGATGCAGAGCCCACAGCAGAAAACCTGCTTATTTTTATGAAAAAAAATATCAGCGCAGCATTACCTGCTGGAATAAAACTTGCAGGTTTAAAACTGTATGAAACAAAAGATTCTTATGCAGAATGGAGCAATTACAATATTTATTAAAATTGCTGATAGAAAAACCGGCATTTTACCTTTTTAAAAATAATCCATGTTTTCAAAATCAACAGAATATGCCCTTAGGGCAGTTATATACATTGCCAGGGAAAGCACAAAAGATAGTAAGCTGGGTATTGCTGAAATTTCGGCGTCTATTGATTCTCCGCGTTCTTTTACTGCCAAGATACTTCAGTTACTTACTGCAGATAATAAAATAATCAGTTCTGTACGTGGACCCAATGGCGGATTTTATATTTCCGAAAAAGCAAAAAAACTACCGGTTCGTTCTATACTGAAAGCTATGGGTGAGGATGAAATACTCGGGCAATGTGTGCTGGGGCTTAAAAAATGTTCAGATGTAAAACCTTGTCCCATGCACTTGCAATACAAGGTCATCAAAGAACAACTGATTAACCTGTTTGAAAATAAAACAATTGGTGACATTGCAGGTGAAATGTCTGATGGCAACTCTTTCATAAATAACAGGAGCAGTATTTCATGTAAATAACCAGAACAGTTCAACCTGTTAACTATTTAACACCTTCCAGTATCTTAATATAGTTCGCCCTTTCATAAGCCGTTGGGTCTGATATATGCTGCTGGCTCATACTGCCTTTAAAAGAATCGATACTGTCAAATCCCATCCTGTACATCCAGTCCTGCAATTCTTTATTCATGGTTCTTATATATGGGATTCCGTTTTTATAAAGTGAGGAAGCTGTCATCACTACATCTGCGCCAGCAAGAATATATTTTATTACTTCAATAGCGCTTTGTACACCTGTTGTTGCAGCAAGCGAAAGGTTTACTTTACCATATAATAAAGCGATCCACAAAAGCGGGAGCCTTATTTCATTGGATTCGCTGTAATGCAGGTCTGTCTTGATCACCAGTTCATTGATGTCGAAATCTGGTTGGTAAAACCGATTGAATAGTACAAGTGCATCTGCGCCGGAATTTTTCATACGCATGGCCATATTACCTGTTGCACTGAAATATGGATTTAGTTTAACCGCTACCGGTATATCCACAGCCAGTTTAATTGACTGTATGATATTCAGGTAACGGTGTTCCACTTCTGATGATGACATGGTAATATCTGCCGGAATGAAAAATATATTCACTTCAATACCATCCGCACCTGCCTGCTGCATCATTTTGGAATATTCTATCCAGCCTTCATTGGTGATCCCGTTCAGGCTGCCAATAATAGGTATCTTAACCCGCTCTTTTGCTTTACGGATATTTTCTAAGTATTCGTCTGTACCAACATTGTATTCATCCAGGTTGGGAAAATAATCCAGCGCTTCTGCGAATGAATAAGTTGTTTCAGCTATAACTGCATTAAATCCTGCTTCCTGCTTTCGTATCTGTTCTTCAAACAGGGATGACATTACCACGGCGCCGGCGCCATGATCTTCCATCTTAATGATATTATCTGTTTGTTCAGATAACGTACAGGCAGACACGAGGATGGGGGAATTTAATGGTAACCCCATGTAAGATGCATGTATTTTCATAAATGTTTAATTTATTATCCCACCGGGACAAAGTCACTTGCTTTTTTAGTTGCCAGTTCTTCATACGATTTCCATTTCAGGTTAACCAGTTCCTGTGCATGTTTCATAAGCCTTTCAGCTGCTTCGGGGTTGGTTAATGTGAGCACCTTGTATCGCAATTCGTTATAGGCATAATCCTTTAAACTCATGGTTGGCCTTGGAGAATCAAGTACAAACGGATTTTGATTTTTATTCCTCAATGCAGGGTTGTACCTGAGCAATGGCCAATGGCCGCTGGCAACTGCTTTGTGTTGCTGGTCCAGGCCGTTTTTAAGGTCGTACCCATGTGCAATACAATGGCTGTAAGCCAATATCAGCGCAGGTCCGTCATATGCCTCTGCTTCCCGCATAGCTAATAAAGTTTGTTGTGGATTGGCACCAAATGCAATCCTTGCAACATATACATTTCCATAAGACATAGCCTGCATCGCCAAATCTTTTTTACCGCCCGATTTTCCTCCTGCAGCAAATTTTGCGGTGGCTGCTGTCGGGGTTGCTTTGGATGATTGACCACCTGTATTTGAATAAACTTCTGTATCCAATACGAGTATTTTTATATTTCTACCGCTGGCCAGTGCATGGTCAACACCACCATAACCTATATCATAGGCCCATCCATCTCCGCCAACCAGCCATACACTGCGGCGTACCAACTGGTCTGCAACTGACAATAACAATGCTGCAGTTGGTGTATTGTTCTGTTTTAATTTTTCTTTTAACAACTCAACCCGTTTAAACTGTTCGGCAATTTCTGATTCCAGAATTTGTTTGGCATTGATGACCTCATGTACAAAGTCTTCTCCCAGGCAATCTTTTAATTCCAGTAATAATTGTTTACAGATATCCAGTTGTTTATCTGCTGTGATGCGCATACCCAATCCAAACTCTGCATTGTCCTCAAACAATGAGTTTGACCATGCAGGTCCACGGCCATCTTTATTTAC
>JAGPDJ010000019.1 GCA_018057635.1 Ferruginibacter sp.
GAATTTGGGCTGAATGTATTGATGAGTAATTTATCAATTTCAGGGTCTATAGCATCTAACCTGGAAGAAAACACATTATATCCAAGTACAGGAGTAGTTTCCATAATATTAATAAGCAGTTTCTATTGGTATTCAGTTTTAAAATAAAGTAACGGTTAAAGTGCAGTGCCATTGAAATACACCCGTTTAAAGGTTAAAATTCAACATATATTTATGTTGAAAAAATTAACCGGCTGTTTCCGGATAGCGGTAACTTATGAAATGCAAGTTACTTAAGTTTCAGAGCACAACACATTGATATTTATAACGAAAAAATATTAAAAACATTATCTGCAACCCAACTAACATACAAAAAAAAATTACATCAGCGCTCTTTCAATTCCCTCAATAAAATTATCAACCATATTCTGAATATTATATTGCCCGATCATGAGCCCGGCTGCTTTTTTAAGCTTATTGATTTTTTCCGGGTTATTCAGTAGTTCACTCACTTTACTGGTATAATCAACAATATTTCCTTCGGCAACTATTGCATTATAATCATCTTCTATATATTCAAATTCAGGACCATGAAAATCATATTTAATAGTTACGATCGGGGTTTCAAATGCAAAAGAGTCTAATATAGCAAGCCCCATGGCACCTGGCAGTAAAAATAAATCTGCCATCCTGAAATACAGTGCCTTGTCTCTGCCAAACTTTGGCCCTGTTGTTATGATCCAGGGATTTTCATCAGCAGCTTTCTGAACCATTTTATTTAATGGCCCGTCACCAATAATGAATAATTTAAAATTGCTGCACTTTGATCTCAGTTCAATGCATGAATCCAGCAGAAACCTGATATTCTTTTCTTTAGATAAAGCACCACAATAAATAAGCACTTTATCATTTCTGTTAATATGGTATTGTTCTTTTAGCAGGTCCACTTCCATTTCCGGTATAGAATGATACAATTCATTCATTGATTTTGTATCAATAGCATTCTGAACAACTGTGATATTGTCTTTATTTACACCCTGTTTTACAAGGAAATCGCGGATACCGGTTGTATAAGCAAACCACCAACTGGCCTTGTTGATATATGTGAGTTTAAACCGGTTGAATATATTTGTTTTTGATATCTGCAGGTTTAAACCGTGGCCCCAAAATGCAAATTTTTTATTAAGCAATAATTTGCGAAGCATCAGGTAATAATTAAACAATAATTTATTTGCCTGCTCCACTATTACCAGGTCTGCATCAGCAATTTCTTTGGTACATGGCTGCCAGATGAGATAAACACTGCCAACATTTAAAGTACAGTTCTTTTTAAAAGTTGCCCAGTCACTATGCACATTATCGTGTCTTCCCTTGAAAGGATTATCGCCGTAAATGAGTTGTAATTCTATATTCCTTTTCCTTAATCCTTCTCTCAATAAATTATAGAACTCAATCCTGTATTGAGGTATGTTTCTATATATTATTGTAACTTTTTGCATTTGATGATTAAGGGTTAAATTCGGGTAAAGTTTTTTGATTTTTGTGTTTAAATTCTCAGGTATCTTTTAACCTGGATCAGTTTTTCAAAAAAACGGTAAACTGAATACCTGATCTTATCATTTTTCTTTAGTTCAGAAAACATCTCTTCCGGGCTGTCAAACTCTTTAAGATTCCTGAGTCTCCTGCTTTGACAATCACGCATAAAAATGTTGAAGTCAAGCCAATCCTGTTGAAATTTTGTACCCTTGATCCTGATCATGTAAGTGTACAAGGGTTTATCTACATTCACAAATCTAATTTCGTTTGATTCACCCAGTCTTACCAGTAAGTCCCAGTCTTCGTAAAATTTGAATTTGGTCTTGTATTTATACTTCAGGAAGACATCCCTATGTGCCATAATAGTTGCGCCAACTATGGTAGTACGGTTATATTGCCTTGTAAATCCTTTCAGGATGTCATCGTGTTTCACCGGCATTCTCATGAGTGAGTTTTGCAGCCCTTCCCGCTGAACCCAGCAACCACACATGGTATTTTTTATTCCCAACTCAATCAGTTTATTCAATTGCAGCTCAATACGGTCATTCATGCATGTATCATCCGCATCAAGGAATGTAATGATATCTCCTGTTGATTTTTCAATCCCGAAATTCCGGGAGTATGCCCTGCCGTTGGGAATATCGAATTTTTCGTAATATTTAACCCGTGGGTCAGTAAAAGAAAGGCATACTTCTCTCGACTTATCAGTTGAGTGATCATTAACCAGTACGATCTCAATATTTGAGTACGTCTGATTTAGCAATGATTCAATTGAATCTGCAATATATTTTTCCTCATTACAAAAAGGAACGATAATAGAAACTACAGGATTCATTGCAATTATTTAATTATTTTAAGTACACCTTTTAAAAAATTATCCGCCATATTTTCTATTGAATACTGCTGCCGTGCTTTATTACAGCCGCTATTCAGTTTTTGTTTTAGCGCATTATCTGTAATTAAATGTATGATAGCTGCTGCATATTCATCCAGGTTCACATTCGTCATAATACCATTTTCCATATTTTCCAGGTATGATATTTCAGGCCCGTGGTTGTCAATAGATGTGGTTATCAACGGACAATGAAATGAAAATGAATCGATGATATTCAAGCCAACAGCACCTGGAATGGTTTGAAAATCTGCAATGGAGAAATGAAGAATTTTTTCTTCATGAAACTTATTGCCAACATAAAAGAACCAGTCGGAGTTATGCTTGCTATATTCAATAACTTTATAATCCTCTACGCCTTTGCCTACCATGATGAATTTAAATTCCGGCACTTTTGATTTTACAATATCCAGTGCATTAAGCAGGAAATCAATTTGTTTATCGTGATAGATGGAAGCACAAAATATACCAACCGGGTCTGACTCCTTAATATTGTACTTGTTTTTTAAAGCAGCTTTTTCAGAATTTGTAATGCTGTCAAAGTATGCTATCTGTGATTTCGTATCTATCGTATTATTAATAGCAACGATCTTATTGGTATCAAATCCTCTTTGAGTCAATAATTTTTTACTCAGGTCGTTGTATGCAAACCAAAAATCTACTTTGTTTGAATACCAGTATTTGAATTTTTCTTTCAAAGAATTTGGGTTGCCCTGGAAATTTCTGCCATGGCCCCAGAATGCAATTTTAGTTTTCGTAAAAAACAATCTCCTGAAAAGCAGTAAATAGTTAAAAAGTTCCCTGTTTCCCTGTTGAACGATAACAAGGTCGGCTTTTGAAACCAATGATAAACAAGGTTGGTAACATAAATAAACGCCACGTACTTTCAGGTAAATATTTTTGACTTTCCTTCCTATGCTTTCATCTTTTATATAATCTTTGATGCTTTTTTTTTCTTCGGCATCCGGTTCTCCATAGTACAGGTCTAACTGGATATCCTTTTCAGCCAGCTTACTTTTTAGTAAGCGGTAAAATGGAATCCTGAAATCCCTTTCATATCTTTTTACAACCAAAACTTTCAAAACTAATAATATTATTTTTTTGATTCAATGTTACAAGTATTCGCTGCTTAATTTTTGCCCTGCAAATATTTAGCTGCCAGTTTATGATACACATCTTTAAATGTAGCAAATTCAACCATTTGTTTGTATTCTTGCTGTATATGTGTAATCGTTACAACCAACTTTTTATAATTAGCTTCCGATAAAGAATTGGTTAAGATATGTTTTGAAAAATGGCCCTTGATTACAATAATTCCATTCTTCTCAACAATCCTTTTTATGGTCTCTTTTATCTTATTAAAAGGCCAGTCAATATTAATATTATCCGGGAAATTAATGATCCCCTTAATAAAAACCGGGTGATAAAAATCAACCCTTTGTTTGATGGAATTAAGTCCGCCATCATAAGAACTTAGTCCTGCGTATTTAAGCCCGGAATCCGAAATGGCATCTACCAGGCTGAGGTTAGTATTCATATCCCATCCTGGCGCCCGGAATCCAATCGGGTTAAAGCCGGCTTTTTTAAAAATATCCATACTTTGCTGCAGCCTGTTTAGTGATTCTTTATAATCAAGGTAGGCGAACTCGGTATGCCTTGCAAAAAAAGGGTTTTCTGCCTGCCGGTGGTAAACACCATGCGAGGCGATTTCAATATTATACCCAGCAGCCAGTGATTTATAATAATCAAGCCATTCTTTATTTGCCGGATTAATTATAGAGTAGGCATCCCTGTTAAAAATATAGTACTTATCAGAAGGTAAGAACTGAGGTATCATAAAATGTGTGATACCTATAAAAGGGAACTGCCTGAGCAACTCCATTTGTTTAACGGAAACAAAATCATCTTTTGAGCCGCCCCTGCCTATAAACTTTGAATCCTCCGGCAACGGGCTCAGGTCATCAAAATTAATAACACAATAAACCTTATCTGTGGTTAATGATTCTGCAGTTAAAAAAGTTTCCGTATTGTTTTTATCAAATGAAACCGGAACCTGCTTTCGGAGAATGCCTTTGATATAAAATGCCTTTACTTTATCCTTAAGCATGAACTGTTATTTAAAATAAACCTGCACAATTATTTAAAGTAAAAAGAATAAACGATCCTCATAAAATCGAACATAAAATATAATGGGGGAACCGGTGTATGTTTTTTTGCCCAGTTATACCTGATATGTAAATTAGTGCCCGATCTGATGGAACTGAATGATTCACGCAGGTGGGCAAAAGTTTTTCTTCCCTTCCTGTTCCGGTTTATTACTTCAAGCCCGGATTCATCCACATGGCTTTTTACAACAGCTTTTGTAGCAACGAGTAAATTGTATCCCGACTTTTTACTTCTGAGAGAAAAATCATCATCAGCTGCATAATGAGGAAAATTCTGCTGATCGAACAACCCTATCTGTTTGAACAAAATAATTGGAATTAGTGTACCCCTTCCCGGTAGCAGATCAGTTTCTATGAATAAATGCTGAGCAGATAGTTCATTATAACTGGTTTCAAATTCTTTTGGCCTGCTGTATTTTGCAGTTATTTTATTCCATTTAAGGCCTGCAAATTCAACTTTATTAATATCCTTAATATTTACTGAAACAGATCCTACTACACATGGCTTTTCCTGTTTTGCAACACTCATCAGTTCCTGTAAATATTCTGGAATAACAACCAGGTCGTTATTAAGAGTAAGAATATAGTCTTCATTGGAAGCTGATAATTCAAGCGCTTTCCGCACACCCATGTTTGTTGCGCCGGTCCACCATAAATTTCCATCTCCCTGCAGTATGATCACTTCAGGATAATTGTCTTTCAGGTGCTGGTAAGTGCCATCAGTAGATCCGTCATCCACCACAATTACTTTAAATTCCCCATAAGTTTGCTTTCGCAATGAATTGAGGCAATCCCTGGTGAATTCCAACCTGTTAAAAACAGGTATTACTATGTAAATCGTATTTGCCATTAGAATATTTCTGTACCTGCATTAACGTATAATTACGACAAATTATTGTTATCTGTTATCTCTTCGTCATAAAAAACTGTTTTTAGCGGAATACTCAGAAAAACAAAGGCCCAGAAAAAGGACGAATCAAAGTAATTCTCGCTAAATGAAAGCAGCCAGATAATCAGTAGTATTACAATTGGTATATATATGCTGCCACCATATATTCTGCAAAATTGAGAAAAACCCTTATAATACCAATAGAAATAAAATAAAAAGAACAATACGCCCCAGGTGGCAATAAAATTTGTAAACCCGTTATTACGAATAACATATTCAAAACGCTTGTCTACCCTGGTTTCATCCCAAAGCCCCCTTCCGGAAAAAGGGTAACCCTGTATGTCTTCCCAATCCAGTATAGCTGATGCCATCCTGGTATCACCACCTACTTCTTCAATAGCATCTTTTGCTCCTTTATTTTCTTCCCTGATTTTATCGCCAAGGAATGGAATTGTTTGAAAAGCAACATAGCCTGCAACACCAAAAACAATAATAAGTGATTTTACTGCGTAAGAATAATCTTCAAAAAAGATATAGCATACAATGAATGCAAACAATGCAAGATACGCTGTTGTAGACTGGGTTGAAATGATTGCCACTATAAACAGCACATTAACTTTTCCAAGCAGGCCCGATTCTTTGATTGTGTTGAATATATAGGCGATTACCAGGTAGCCTCCAAATGCGCCTGGTTCCCAAAAAGGGCCATTATTCCTTACCCTGTTCTCTTCCTGCAATAAATTATAGATGACCATTGTTTTCCGGTCAACCTGGAAACCCCATAATTCATATTGATAACTCAGGAATGATGGCGTAAGGTCAATGAGTGTATTTAAGAAATCGGGCTTTATGAAAATAGGAATAAACACGATCAGGCTTACGATCGTAAAGAATACCATTACCCGCAAAAAATAACTGATAAAATATTCGCCCAATAATTTTACTGCGAAATAGGCTGTGAGGATCCTGAGCACGAGGCCCAATATGGTAATGCCTTTGAAGAAGGAAAAAATAACTGCCTGGAAAAAAACACAGGTTAAAATAGCAATAAGCACATAGACCAATTCTTCATCGATCTTTTGAAAACTGCTCATCAGGAATAAACCAATGAGCCCAAATGCAAATAAAATAATAAACGGTTGATTACTGGAAAAATAAGGTATCCCTGATACACCCAACAAAAAAAACATGATCAGGTAATCCTTAAAATTCCCTTTATTAAGTTCCATTGATATCCTTTAGACTTTTAATGAAAGCAGCCGGGTTGCCTCCCCAGATTTCACCGGGCGGTACCGACTTGCTTACAACTGAACCTGCTCCTATGATACTCCCTTTTCCGATCGTTACTCCTTTTAGTATAGTGCTGTGCGCTCCAATAAAAACATCATCCTCAATATTTACCGGAAGCGATTTCCTTTTTTCAGTATCAATCTTATCATCCCGCCTTTCCAGGTAATTGAGTGAATGAAAATCAGTATCATAAAAAACACAATTTCCGCCAATTTTCACATTATCGCCTACAGATATCCTTAATGTGCAAAAAAAAGTGGTGGCACTGAGCCCAACTTCGTTGCCAATACTTAAAAACCCTTCCTTTGTTACGATGAACATACAAGGCTGCTGCCGGCCAATCTTGTTGAAATATTTTCCATTATTCATGCGAAAGTTCTTTCCAATGGTCATTCTGCCACCCATGGCAACGTCTACCATTGGCACCCCATTAGACGATAAAGATGAAAATTCAACTCCGTTTCCTTTTAGTTTTATCCATGTATAAACACTGCTGAACAATGAATAAATGAACAAAGAAACCCGCTTCATTATTTTAAAAATGACTATGAAGATCTTACGCATGCTTTGCAGGTTTTAATTCCCTTTATTTTTGATATTCATTTATCAATACCGGGCTTTCTTCCTTTTTTTTATAAAACCCTTTGATGATATCGATTACTTTTTCCTGTTCAATTTTTTCAAGACCGAAATATAAGGGAAGACGAACCAGGCAGTCTGAATACATGTCGCTCATTGGCAACTCCCTGTCGTTATGATATTTGCTGTAATAAGGGGATTTATGAAGGGAAAGATAATGAAATACAGCCATCACATTGTTTTCTTTCAGTGTTGCAATCAGGTCACACCTTTCATCCAGAGAACTGCACACCAAATAAAACATATGGCCATTATTTGTTGCATAGGAAGGTATGTGAGGCAACCTGATCTGGCCATTAACTTCCAATGGCTTTAATGCAGCATAATACCTGTCCCATATATTTTTTCGTTTAGCCTGTATTACGTCTATATTTTCTATTTGTGCATATAAAAATGCAGCAATGATATCGGAAGGTAAAAAAGAAGAGCCGATATCTACCCATCCGTATTTATCAATTTCACCCCGGAAAAAAGATGAACGGTTTGTCCCTTTTTCCCGTATAATCTCAGCTCTTTTAATAAAACGCTCATCATTAACAACAAGCATCCCGCCTTCGCCTGAAATGATATTCTTTGTTTCATGAAATGAAAAAGCTGCAAGATGCCCAATTGAGCCCAATGGTTTTCCGTTATAATAGGAATCTATCGCCTGCGCTGCGTCTTCTACAACAAACAGATTGTGATCCGAAGCTATTTTCATCACACGGTCCATATCACATGCAATACCTGCATAATGCACAATAACAATAGCCCTGGTTTTAGGTGTAATTAATTTTTCAACATCATTCAAATCAATGTTTGGGTTTTCCGCGCAACTATCGGCAAATATGATCTTTGCCCCTCTCAAAACAAAAGCATTTACAGTTGAAACAAATGTATAAGAAGGGGCTATTACCTCATCTCCGGGTTTAATATCCAGTAATAATGCGCACATTTCCAGCGCATCTGTGCAACTGGTAGTTAGCATTGCCTTTTTGAATCCGTATTTTAATTCAAAATACTGGTGACACTTTTTTGTATATATGCCATCCCCTGATATCTTCCCGGAAAGAGCAGATTCCCTAATATAGTCAGTTTCTTTTCCTGTTAAATGAGGCTTATTAAATGGTATCATATGGTAAAATTAGTTAAGTTATTAGGTAAATCTAATCCTGAAACGTTTTAATGGTAACATTTCTTGTGTTGTGTTGTCATCGGTAAGACTAATAATTTTCAATAAACCTATTCCGCAAACTACAACAGGTTTACCATTCTGTATAAAAATTATCTTGCCTGGCTTCCTGTTTTCTATTAAAAGGTCCGGTAAAACCTCCGCATCATTAACCCTCATTTTCTTTTGATCAATAAAGGTAGCAGCCCCGCTATAAGGAAAACCAACCGCATCTATGAAACGTTTTATGGCCTCCGCATTCATGTTCCAGTTGATAGTATAATCATCTTCATCAAGCCAAAGACTGTAACTGGCTAGTGTTTCATCCTGTTTTACAGCATTGATATGTTGCCCGGATAGAATTTGTTTACCTATATCTTCAATAAGGCCTTTATAACAAACCGAAACTTCGTTTATAGCGTCATTAATCCTTAACGGATAATTTATTTTTACAGAACGCTGCGCAATGATGTCCCCTTTATCATATTCCTCGCTGGCAAAAAGCGCTGTAACTCCAACTGCTGTTTCCCCGTTTACAAGGCAATTCACCAATGGTGCAAACCCCCTGTACCGGGGAAGTAAAGAATCATGCATTACAATCAGCCTGGAATTTTCTTGTTCAATGAGCCATCTCCAGGAAATGGCAATCATATAATCTGTATTTACAGTGTACTTATCTTTCCGGTCGAAAAAAATGATATTATTTTTTTCACAAAGCTCTTTAATCTCCCGGTAAAAATCCTGTTGCACGCTTTCATCCTTTGCACCCACAACAAAACTAACATGACTGCTCCCAAACAATTCAATGAAATGTTTTAAGGCTTCATACCCTTTTTGGGTCATTAAAAAGAGAACGGTTTTATTCATTGCATGAATAGTTTTTCAAATTTTTCTATCTGAACATCAGGGGTAAATGAACTTAAGGCCAGTTCCCTGCAATTTTTTGAATACGTCTCATATGTAACCTGGTCCAGTTTAAGCAAGTTAGTTATTCCCAAAGCAAGATCATCAGTATCCATCAACTTTGCCCTGTAACCTGTAGATCCATTAATAACAAGATCCATAGCTACACCCATATTATATGTTACCGAAGGGATTCCGCACATAATAGCCTGGTTGATCATCATTGGTCCGGAATCTTCAATAGAAGGACAAACATAAATATCAGATGCCTGGAAAGCTTCTGCAAGTTCTTCATTATTTGCCAGTAAACCCAGGTACCTGTATTCAAAAGGTATTTCACTTTTTATCAGCTCAAAATCATTTCCGGCAATTAGCAGTAAAATATTTTCCTTATTGATCTCAGTATGCTCCCTCATCTTTTTAAGGGCATCAATAAGATACTTCATACCTTTCCTTCGCTCATTTAAAAAAGCAGATCCGAAAAAAATAACTTTTTTATTTTCAGGGATTCCGTATTTTTTCTTTGCTGCATCCTTGGGAACATAGTTGAATACCATTGGATCAACAGACAAGAGTATCTTATCCATTGCCTTTTCTTTAAACAACAAACTGGTTAAGCCGAGCCGGTATTGCCATTCGGTGGCAGAAACAATACTGATTGCCGTCTGGCTTATATAATGATTCTTAAACCGAAAGTTGATAGCGGTCTGGTCATTATCATCATCTGAATAAAGTCCGGGGCATTTTCCGCATCCTTTTGTGAACCGCCTGCAATCCCATGAATAATGACAGCCGCCTGTTAATGCTGCTGAATCCATGAGATACCAGTATACAGGCGCTCCCGTTAGTTTATTAAGTTCATATAAATTTTTTGCATTCAGGAAGTTTTGAGGAAAAAGAAACAAAATCACTTCCGGTTTGAAATTGATTTTTTTCAGTAAAGCCTTTGTTTTGTAATGTTCAACTGTTTCATCAAGGTCCTGTATAGAATAATCTTTGTCTTTCTTTGGAAGAACCTTTACATATTTATTGATGAATTTTAATCCCCTGTTCCTGATCTTTTTTACCAGCACATCGCTGTAAGATTGCATGCAGGTAATATCAGCGTCGCCATATTTTCCGTAAGTATTTACCAGGAGTTTTACCTGGTGCCCTTTATCCTTTAAACCTTTGTATAAATTATATGCAACGGTTCCAGCTACTTTATAAGGATCAGGTGCTGAAATGATTAAAATTTTCATGGTGCATTATGCCGCCCAAATACCGCGGGCCTTGTTATTAATGATTTTATAATATTGAATGGGAGATGCTATAGCTCCCATGATACTGATAATTGTTGTAGATAAAACCACCCCGTAGATCCCGACATGCCTCCCCAGGTATATGGCCAAAGGAATATTGATGAGCGTACTAGCCAATGCAATATAAAGTTGAAGTTTTATTTTTCCAACCCCGTTCACGAACTGGCTGTAAATTCCGTTCCAGGCATTAATGATAACATAAGATGCCATTGCAACAGAAATACTCACCGGTATGAGTAAATCTTTTCCAACCCATAATTTGTAAACAAAATTTGAAACAAGCAACATTCCCAGTGTAACCAAGCTAAGTACAATCCACAATATCTGCAACCGTTTCATTGTGGTTTTTATCCAGGCAATATCCTGTTTTACCCAGGCTTCGGTAATAGCGCTCCAGAATGGCGTCATGATTATCCCCATAACCATGGGAATTATACCGAAATATTTATAGGCAACATTATAAGGTGTTACCTGTGCCGGACCGAAAAGTTGCGCAATGATCAGGTTGCTCGTTTCATACAAAACCACAGTGGCAATCTGGATAATAAAAAACTTCAACCCAAGGCTCATTAGTTCCCGGGCATAACTGAATTTCACATACTTTAAGGAAGGTGCATATTTCTTATATTCATGCGAATAAAACCAGATACTTGATGCAGTTAGCACCAGTACAGGAGTAAACCCAAGACTCAGCGCCAGGTAAATTAAACTACCTGAAGTGGTTTTGGTAAGTATAAAAATAACAGTTAATGAAAAGAGGCTTCCCAGGAAATTAAAAAAAGAAGCTTTGGCTGGCTGTTGATTTGCAGTAATAATAGTAGTAACAAGCTGGAGAATAAACTGCAAACAGAAGAACACAAAAACGAGCAGGGCTAATGTGCTTAGCTCAGCCGCCATACTGGCCGGAGTATTAAGAATGGAAGTCCAGTTAAGAAACGGGTTTAAACAAAGAAATATTACCAGCAAGCAAATAATGATGATGCTTAAAATGGCATAAGTTGTACTTAAATAAATACGGGCAAGCTGGTGATCGTCTTTTGCAATTGCTTCTGCAAATTTATTACGCAGGCCATTGCCAAAACCAATATCAAAAAAAGCAAACCAACCTATGATAGAACTTAAAGTAAGCCAGATACCATACTGGGTAGGATTTACATAGTGAATAGTTAACGGAACCAGCACCAGGCTGATAGCAATATTGCAACCTTTGATAATGAATGAAGCAAAAATGTTTTTTTTCGCTTTAACACTACGGTCGTGCCCTTTATTTAAATTTGATTTCAGATTGGTTAAAGCCGATGATATCTTCTCTTTCATTCTCCATTAAAATTGGCAGGGTTTCAAGATTTTTAAATACACGGCTTTAAATAAAGACAATGGCTTTATAAATGTATAAATAATTTATCAGTAAATACAGTTGTGGTATTACTTAACAGCAACCAGGTCGGCGGCAACCATTTCCTTAACAAGTTCGGCAAGGCTGTATTTTGGTTCCCAGCCAAGTTTTGATTTAGCTTTGCTGGCATCTCCTATCAGCAGCTCTACTTCTGTAGGCCTGAAGTAAGCCGGATCAACTGCAACAACCTGTTTTCCTGCTGCTACCTGGTAAGCCGGGTTATTACACGAAACAACTGTACCTATTTCTTCCACGCCTTCTCCAGAAAATGCAACTTCTATGCCCACTTCTGCAAACGCCATTTTCACAAATTCACGCACCCTGGTTGTTACACCTGTGGCAATTACAAAATCTTCCGGCTCATCCTGCTGGAGTATGCGCCACATGGCTTCCACATAGTCTTTGGCATGTCCCCAATCCCTTTCGGCATTCAGGTTACCCAGGTATAATGTATCCTGTTTCCCTTTTGCAATAGCTGCAACAGCCCTTGTAATCTTACGGGTAACAAACGTTTCTCCACGCAGCGGGCTTTCATGATTAAACAAAATACCGTTACATGCATACATATTATACGCCTCCCGGTAATTTACGACTATCCAGAAAGCATATAATTTAGCAACTGCATACGGGCTCCTTGGATAGAAAGGAGTAGATTCTTTCTGAGGTACTTCCTGTACCAATCCATATAATTCTGATGTAGATGCCTGGTAGATACGGGTCTTTTTTTCCATACCCAGTATTCTAACGGCTTCCATTAAACGCAATGTTCCTATACCATCTGCATTTGCAGTATATTCCGGTGTATCAAAACTAACTTTAACATGACTCATAGCAGCCAGGTTATAAATTTCATCTGGCTGGGTTTCCTGAACAATGCGGATCAGGTTGGTACTGTCGGTCATATCTCCGTAATGGAGCGTAAACCTTACATTTTTTTCATGCGGATCTTTATATAAGTGATCAATACGGTCTGTGTTAATAAGAGAAGAACGCCTTTTGATACCATGTACTATATATCCTTTTTCAAGCAGCAGTTCTGCTAAATAAGCCCCATCCTGTCCGGTTATACCGGTGATTAATGCAGTTTTCATATTATGTTTTGTGTAAATTTAGGAATGAAACGTTTAAGATACTGTTTGTAGTATATCCTGTTTCAATAAAAAATCCTGGTAAGCGATTTTCATTCCTTCTTTTAGTGGAGTTTTATGATGCCATCCCAGCGAGTGTATCCTGGTTACATCCATTAATTTTCTTGGTGTTCCGTCGGGTTTTGAGGTATCATATACAAGGTTTCCTGTAAAGCCTATGACTTCTTTAACCGTTTCTGCCAGTTCCCTGATCGTTACATCTTCGCCGCAGCCAATATTGATGATTTCTTTTTCGTTGTAATTTTCCATCAGGAATAAACAGGCTTCTGCCAGGTCATCGGCAAAAAGGAATTCCCTTTTCGGCATACCTGATCCCCATATTTGAACATCCGGCTTACCTGATTCTTTGGCTTCATGGAATTTACGAATGAGCGCAGGTAATACATGGCTGTTTTCCGGATGGTAATTATCATTGATGCCATACAGGTTGGTAGGCATTACACTGATAAAATTGGCTCCATATTGATCGCGGTAACTTTCGCATAACTTGATACCCGCAATTTTTGCTATCGCATAAGGTTCATTAGTATATTCCAGTGGCCCGGTGAGCAGGTATTCTTCTTTTATTGGCTGTGCTGCCATTTTTGGATAAATACAGGAACTGCCCAGGAAAAGTAGTTTTGTTACATTATTCTTATACGCTGCATGAACGATATTAGAAACGATCATGAGATTATCGTACAGGAAATCTGCCCTGTATGTATTGTTTGCAACGATACCTCCAACTTTGGCAGCTGCCAAAAAAACAAACTGAGGCTTTTCTGTTTTAAAAAACT
This sequence comes from Ferruginibacter sp., assembly GCA_018057635.1. The sequence goes on from JAGPDJ010000019.1 coordinate 14,065, forward strand.
CTTCTACTGCAGCCTGGTTTCTCAGATCCAGTTCTTTTGAAGTACGGTAAACCAGGTTAGAAAAACCTGCCGCTTTCAAAGCTCTTACCAGTGCAGAACCTACCAGCCCGTTATGACCAGCTATGTAGATCTTGTCGGTTGCTTTCATCATGAATGTGCAAATGATTTATTCTGCAATATAGATTCATTTCTTCCAAAAACAGCTTCGTCTTCCATTTTTGCTATCATATTATAACCCAGCGAAGGAAGGCTTACTTTAAGCAGCTTATTTTTAATAGTTACGAGTTTGCCTTCTATTGCATAAGAAGAAGCATTGAAATTACGTGCGCTTTCATCAAGATTTACAACTATACGCTCCAGTTTTATATTCCTGTGGTCATTTGTAAATTCTTTTATTGCTGCGATTTCTTCATTTTTTATTATTGCCGGTTTACCCAACCAATACAACAGGTTTAAAACCCCGTCGGTATGCTTAAGCATAGTTAATTCTTCCTGTGTTGCATAAACAAACACATAAGACTGAAACAAGGGTTTGAAAATCAATTTTAACTTCCTGAAATTTTGTGTTTCTACACAAGCTAACGGACAAAAGTTTTCAATTTTCTTTTTACTTAACAAAGCAGCAACTTTCTTCTCGTGTTGCGGTTTTGTGTAAACGGCGTACCAATTTTTCTGCATAATCATTTTTTTTAAAAATTTGAAATTTGCAGTTTATCAAGGATGGAAGTGGTTTGGAAGGTAAGGCAATGCCTTTCTCAGTCACGTTTAAATGATATGAGTAATTGATTTTCATGATATTCAAGATTTAGGATTTTACAGTTTTTTTGTTATTCCCATACGCTTTGTTTCCATACACGTAGTTGTAACCGTAACCATAATTATTTTTGAACAAACCCCTTGTTTTAACCCCGTTAAATACTATTGCAGGGTTATGTATCGGATTTATTTCAAGATTTTCGTCAATTCGTTTAACCAGTAATTTTGGTGTGTAACCATGCCTCATTACATATAATGTTGCATTACACATTTCCGATAAAATGTATGCATCAGTGATCAGCACGATCGGAGATGTATCAATAATAACCATATCAAAACTGTTATCAAGGTAATCGATGAGTTCACTCACTTTTCCATTCAATAACAATTCAGAAGGGTTTTCAGGTAATTCTCCACCGGCAATAAAGAACAGGTTCTCGTGCCCTTCAACAGGTTTGATGATATCTTCCGGATACTTTTTTCCTTTAAGGAAATCTGTAACACCAAACTCCTGGTGCACATTAAATATCTTCGATTGTGTTGGCATATTCAGATCAAGGTCAACCAATACTACTTTTTTGCCGGTAAGTGCAATACTAACAGCAAGGTTAGATGCAATAAAACTTTTACCCTCGCCTGAAATATTGGATGTAACAAGAATCTTTTTGTGCGTTGAGTCTATCCCCAGGAAGGAAAGAGATGTTCTTAACTTCCTGAACTCTTCCACAATAAAACTCCTTTTGCCGGCTTTGATCACAATCGGGTTTTTTGATTTCTCAAAAGCAACTTCCCCGATAATTGGAATAGTTGTTAGGGATTCGATTTCCCTCCTGTATAGAATTTTTCCGGTAAACGCTTCCTTGAGTGTAATAACGGCCACCCATAATGCCATAGCAGCAGCAAGTGCTACCAGGTAGATCAGTTTTTTATTGGGGCTCACAGGAAATGCTCCGGCCTGGGCAGTATCCACTACCCTGCTGTTTGAAACGG
>JAGPDJ010000255.1 GCA_018057635.1 Ferruginibacter sp.
GGCCAATACCAGATAGCCGTTACAAGTCAGCTTAGTATGCTTGCCAAAGGGGTTTATGTGCTTGCATTGAAGCAGAATGGCAGAGGCAATGTGGTAAAATTTGTAAAATATTAATAACGTAATTTCTTCGTAATGCATATGAGTAAATCCAGTCATACCAGCCAGGCACAAACCATAAAATCACTGTCAGCCATTCAATCCGAGGTTGAAAGCATTAACCGGATCGCTTTATCTGTTGATTGTGTAATTTTTGGATTTGATGAGAATAAACTGAAGGTACTTTTAATAAGAAGTGATTTGAAAAAATTTCAGGGTAAGTGGTCCTTGTTGGGCGACCTGGTTGATCCTGGAGAAGAGCTTGACGAAGCCGCTAGCCGGATCTTAAAACAACGAACCGGTCTTGATGATGTGTATATGGAGCAGGTTAAAACTTTTGGAAGCTTACACAGGCATCCTGCAGGACGGGTAGTAACAGTAGTGTATTATTCTTTGATCAATATCCAGAATCATAAATTAAAAATTCTGGATAATGAACTGCACTGGCATGATGTTTCTGAAATAGAAGAACTTGCGTTTGACCACAAACAAATCCTGGATTGCAGTTACGAACAACTGCAAAGGCGTGTACAGGAGCATCCACTCGCATTTAGCCTGTTGCCTAAAAAATTCTCTTTGCGTGAACTGCAGAATGTGTATGAAGCGATACTGAATATTAAAATGGACCGGCGGAATTTCCGGAAAAAATTCTTTGCCATGGACTTCCTGGTAGATATCGATGAAATGGAGCAGGATGTTCCGCACCGGCCCGGTAAACTCTATAATTTCAATTATAATAAATATGAAAAGAAAAAGAAAAAGTGGGTAGGGATAGACTTTTAATCCCCTTTTTACAGCTTTTACCCGGAAAAACTGGTTAACAGGGGTTTATATAAAAGCTGTGTTTAACTGTTCATTTTATTTTGTCATATTTTTTTAACAAATAATTGTAGGTTCAAAAAAAGTGCTATATTGTGTACTTTATACACATTCTCAAATAGTGTACCTATAGTTTTCAGAATTTGATTGCTAATTTTTAAAAACGAAAAGCTTGTTTTATGAGAAAGATCTCCAAAAAACTAATGTTGGCCTCCGTCATGTTTTTTCTGACTTTGGCAGCATTTTCTCAAAATGCAGTTACCGGAAAAGTAACTGATTCAAAAGACGGAACTCCGATTGCCGGAGCAACCATAACAGTGAAAGGCACCAAAACTGCAACGCAATCAGCGGCAGATGGTTCATTCAAAATCAATGCAACACCAACAGGGGTTTTGGTAATTACTTCTGTCGGCTTTGCCCAGCAGGAAGTAAATATTTCCGGAAAATCTGTTGTAGATGTCAGCATAACGCAGGTTAACCAGCAACTGAATGAACTGGTTGTTGTTGCATACGGTACAAAACGCAGAGGTGACCTAACCGGTTCCGTTACTTCGGTATCAGCCAAAGACTTTCAAAAGGGTGTAGTAAACTCTTCTGAACAATTGCTGCAGGGTAAAGTAGCAGGACTTGAAGTTACCACTGGTGGTGGTTCTCCGGGTGGCGGAAGCCGGATACGTATCAGGGGTGGTGCGTCTTTAAATGCAAGTAATGATCCGTTACTGGTTATTGATGGTGTGCCTGTTGAAGGAAATGGCATAGCAGGCTCCTCAAACCTTTTGAATACAATTAACCCCAATGACATTGAATCTATCTCTGTTTTAAAAGATGCATCTGCTACCGCGTTGTACGGATCAAGGGCATCAAACGGTGTGCTGATCATTACAACCAAGAAAGGAATAAAAGGAAAGATCAGGTACAATTTTAATACACAATTGTCAACCGGTATCGTTGGAAAAACTGTAAAGGTTTTATCGGGTGACGAAGTGAGGGCTATTATTAATGCAGATGCGGCCGCAACCGGTAACAATACCTATAAAAACCTGTTGGGAACAGCAAATACAGATTGGCAGAAAGAAATTTATCGTGCTGCGTTTGGCTGGGATAATAATATAAGTGCCAGTGGTGCTATTCAAAATATTCCCTTCAGGGCTTCATTGGGATATTTAACGCAGGATGGCATTTTAAGAACGGATAATTTCAAACGTTTTACCGGGTCATTAAATCTGAATCCTAAATTTTTAGATGATCATTTGAGTGTAAACATTGCCTTAAAAGCAAGTAATACAAAAAATAATTTTGCAAATGGTGGCGCAATCGGATCTGCCATTGCTTTTGATCCTACCCAATCTGTAAGATCTACTACCGGTAAATTCGGCAATTACACAGAATGGCTTGACGGAACCGGAACATTAATAGACCTTGCAACCAGGAACCCCGTTGCTTTATTGGATCAACGTGATAATAAATCAAGTGTTAATCGTTTTGTTGGAAATCTTCAGTTGGATTATAAACTTCATTGGTTACCTGATCTGCATCTGTTTGTTAACCTGGGTGTGGATAATGCCAGCGGAAGTGGAGATGATAATATCGATTCAGCCTCGGCAACCAATTACAGAACCGGGGGACGCAAGACGCATTATGAGCAAAAGAAAATAAGTACGATCGCTGATATTCAGCTTTTCTATAGTAAAGAATTCAAAAAAATAAACACGAAGTTCGATATATTGGTAGGTCATAGCTACCAGGATTTTGTAACCAAAGTGAAGAATTTTGCAGCATTCAGTTACAGGCCAATTGCTGATCCTGCCAATCCTCAAATGAAAGATACCATTGCTAACTCGGTTCCTCTTTTTCTTACAGATAAACCGGAATACCGCCTGGAATCTTACCTTGGAAGAGTCAATTTTAACATCGCCAATAAATATTTAATAACCGCTTCTTTGCGCAGAGATGCCAGTTCTAAATTTGCAAAAGCCAACAGGGTAGGTTATTTTCCGTCAGTAGCTGCAGCCTGGAAGCTTAAAGATGATTTCTTTAAATCAGTAAACGTAATCTCTGATCTGAAATTAAGATTAGGTTGGGGAACTACAGGCCAACAGGATGGCATACCTTATTATTCTTATCTGCCTTATTATAACAGAAGTAATTCCTCTGCTCAATACCAGTTCGGAAATACATACTACAGTTTCTTAAGACCCGATGCATATGATCCCGACAGGAGATGGGAGAGTACAACCACAACAAACTTAGGGCTTGATTTTGGCTTCCTGAATAACAGGATCTCTGGTTCAGTAGATTACTACTTTAAAAAAACCAAAGATCTTTTAAGTGTTGTACCAGTAGCTGCGGGCGGAAATTTTAATATTGAATTATATACCAATGTTGGTAATATGGAAAATAAAGGTGTTGAGTTTACGCTTAATACCGTACCGGTTAAAAAGCAACATTTAACCTGGGAATTTGGATTTAATTTCACTTACAACACAAGAGAGATCACCAACCTGCTCAAAAACCAGGACCCTAATTTTAAAGGAATTGAAGTAAGTGGCATATCCGGAGGTACCGGAAATAATATCGGCAGATTTAATGTTGGCTATTCTCCATTTAGTTATTTTGTTTTCAAGCAAGTGTACGATCCTGCAAATGGTAAACCAATTGAAGGACTTTACGAAGATTTAAACAGGGATGGTGTAATAGATCAGAATGACCGTTACTATTATAAGAAGCCAGCTTCTGATATTTTTCTGGGGATCAATACACAGGTAACTTATAAAAAATATTCTCTTGGAATTACAGGTCATGGTGCTTTTGGATCATACCTGTATAATAATTTCAACTCAAATAACGGAGTTTTGAGGGCCATAAAAAATCCGATCAATTTTATCGGTAATGCTTCAGCTAATTACCAGGAGACTAATTTCTCCAATAACCAGTACTTATCTGACTATTACATAGAGAATGCGTCTTTTTTCAGACTGGATAATATTAACCTGGGTTACAACTGGGGTAAGATACTTAAAGGAAAAGCCAGTCTTCGTATAGCAGCCAGTGTTCAGAATGTATTTATTATAACCAAATACAAAGGACTTGATCCGGAAAGCTCAAATGATACCGGGGTTGATAATAATATTTATCCAAGACCACGTATATTTTCTCTAGGTTTTAATTTAGATTTTTAATTAAAAATAACGACTGATATGAAAAATAAATTATTAAAATATTTTGCAGGTGTATTGGTTGCAGTAATAGTTGCAAGCTCATGCGCCAAAAAACTGGATCTGTTTCCCGTAAATGATCTTACGCCGGAGAAAACCTATTCAACTGCTGCAGGTTACAAAAGTGTGCTTGCAAAAATTTATGGTACGCTTGCAATAACCGGTAACGCTGGTCCTGCCGGTAATCCCGATATAAGCGGTGGATTGGATGAAGGTTCCCAGGTAGCTTTTATCCGCATGTTCTTTAACTGCCAGGAATTACCTACCGATGAAGCAGTGGTTGCATGGAACGATCAGACCATTAAAGATTTTCACAACTTAAGGTGGACCAGTGCAGACCCTTTCTTAAAAGGTATTTATGCCAGGCCTATCTATAAT
>JAGPDJ010000020.1 GCA_018057635.1 Ferruginibacter sp.
GTTTTCAGTCAGGGCCCCCTTTATAACCCGTGTTTTTTGGTTAACGGTGTCTACATATTTATCTGAAATAGTCAGGCAAAAAGATATTCACATAAATTAATTCCAATTGTTGAAAAAATAAAATGGCTGGCGGGGATTAGGAATTTTTAATCTGCTGTTTAATATCTGTGCCGGGATGGATTCACGTGTAAGATATTTATCCCTGTTTTATGTAAAAGTTTCCTTAACAAATTTTTAATAAACCGGCTTTTAATTTTTATAACAGGTTATGGTCAAAGTAATATAATTGATAACCATTAAAATTAATTGAAATGAAAAAAATACTACTATCCATTCAGAAATTCTTTAGTGTAAACAACGGTTACGCAGTTTTACCCGGAAATATCTGACCTGTTTTAAAACTGGTTTAATTGGGATTTTTTAAACACTAACGTTCTGCTGTAATCGCAGAACGTTTTTATTTATAGATTTTTTTAAATTAAAACATCCTTAATTGCTCAGGCTTCAGTTGAATGACTTTGCTTTTTTTTATAAAACCCGGCTGGCCGTTATTACTGATATTAAACACCGGTATTGCTTCATACCTGGAGGCAATGATCACTTTTGTTTCACCTGCATATTCATTGAATAAACGCTGAACCAGCTCTGGTGAATTGTTATCTTTTGACAAGTGAGCAGGGAAAAGATGCGACATGAAAGCCGGCTTATACATTTTAAATATTTCCAAAGCCTGGCTGTTAGACAAGTGTCCGTTCCCGCCACGGATACGGTTTTTGAGGTAAACCGGGTATCTGCCGTTTTCGAGCATCGTTTCATCGTAATTCGTTTCCAGGTATGCTGCATGGCATAGGCTGAAGTGCCTGATCAGCTTATCACAAGGCTTTCCAATATCTGTAAATACTCCAACAGTAACTCCATCGCATGTTATGCTGAAACTGTGAGGGTCGGCTGCGTCATGAAACTTTGTGAATGCTGTTATAGAAAGCCTTCCTATAGTAACAGGATCATTTTCTTTTAATTGATTTTCCAGGTGTTTTTTTATGCGGAGGCCGCTGTGTTTAGCTGTTAAGCTACTGATATGCACCGGCAGATCGTATTTTTGGGAAAGCACCTCTACGCCCTTAATATGATCACTGTGTTCATGAGAGATGAAAATGGCTTTAACCTTTTTCATATTTAGCCCGAGCATTTGCATCCTTTTTTCGGTTTCGCGGCAGGAGAGGCCTGCATCTATGATCACAGCTTCAGATTCATTGCCTACATAATAACAGTTGCCATTGCTGCCCGAGTTTAATGATGTAGTGTATAATGCCATATTTTGCAAAGAAAACCAATTAAGCTTTACAACTTATTATTTAATTATTTTTGCCGCAATGACGCAATTATCCACGCTCAATAAATATTTCTGGAAATATAGGTGGCGGTTCTTTTTAGGATTCTTCTTCGTCATTCTGACCAATTATTTCAGGATATTATCTCCGCAACTTACCGGCTATATTGTAAATACTGTGATCTATGCAATCACTGCAAAAGCCAGTGGCACAGCGCAGGCAGTAAGTTATGCAGGTAATTACGACCTGGCCGTGAGGCTGCTGGTCGGCAAATTTGAAACGCTGAATTTTCAGCAGCAAATTCTTTTTACTGGAATTGCCCTGATATTATTGGCAATCATCAGTGGATTTTTCATGTTCCTGATGCGGCAAACGATCATTGTAATGAGCCGTTATATTGAGTTTGATCAGAAGAATGAAATTTTTACCCATTACCAGAAACTGGATTTAAATTTCTACAAAACCCACAGTACCGGCGACCTGATGAACCGGATTTCGGAAGACGTGAGCAGGGTAAGGATGTATACAGGTCCTGCCATCATGTATTTTATAAACCTGGCAGCAGTGATAGGCTTCAGCCTGTATTTTATGCTCCGGTCTGATGTAAAACTTACCCTGGTGGCATTATTTCCGCTGCCGGTGCTGGCGCTCACCATTTATTTTGTAAATACCATCATCAATAAGAAAAGCGAAAGGATACAATCCATGCTTAGTAATCTAACTACTAATGCGCAGGAATCATATTCCGGTATCCGTGTGATCAAATCTTTTGTACAGGAAAAAGCAATGCTCGGTTTCTTTAAAAAGAACAGTGAATCATACCGTGCCAATGCACTCAGCCTGGCAAAAACCGAGGCCATTTATTTTCCAAGCATGGCCCTGCTGATAGGGTTAAGTACACTTATAACAATCATGGTTGGCGGACTGGATGTAGCCAATCATGTTCCGGGAGCCACTGTTGGTAAAATTGCAGAATTTGTGATGTATATACAGATGCTCACATTTCCGGTAAGTGCAATAGGGTGGACGGCCAGTATGACCCAACGGGCTGTGGCATCTCAAAAACGCATCAACGAGTTTTTGCAAACCGATCCGGTAATAAAAAATGATCCGCAAAATCTGTTTGTTACGCTGAATGGGAATATATCTTTTGATCATGCAGATTTTGTTTACCCGCATACCGGTATCCATGCAGTGAAAGATTTCAGCCTCCAGGTAAACAAAGGTGAAAAAATTGCTATCATCGGTAAAACAGGATCTGGGAAATCTACCATTGCCCAACTGTTGTTGCGGATGTATGATGTGCAAAAAGGATCGATTGATTTTGAAGGTATTCCAGTGCAAAAGATCAGCCTGGATTCTTTGCGTTCGCAAATAAGTTATGTACCCCAGGATGTATTCTTATTCAGCGACAGTATAGCCAATAATATTAAATTCGGCAATGCTTCCGCTAATATGGAAGATATCATTCAGGCAGCCAAAAATGCCTGTATTTTCAATGAGATCAGTCAGTTTAATGAGGGTTTTAATACCATGGTTGGCGAACGGGGTGTTACGTTGAGCGGTGGACAAAAACAACGGATATCAATTGCCAGGGCATTACTAAAAAAACCGGCTATTGTAATTTTTGATGATTGCCTGAGTGCAGTTGATGGTAAAACCGAGAAAGAGATAATAAGTAACCTGCATTTGTACCTCAGCGATAAAACTGCCATTATTACTACCCACCGTATTTTCTCTTTATTCAGGTTCGATAAGATCATTGTGATGGATGAAGGAAAGATAGCCGAACAGGGTACCCATGAAGAGTTACTGGGGAAAAATGGATTGTATGCCGAAATGTATGCACGGCAACAGGCTTCAGAAGCTGACACAGATAGGGGAAATATGGGATAAAATGTTAAGAATTCATTTATTTTGCCATATCAAAAACAACTTTATCTTTGTCATTCATAATTGATATTTATAAATAAAATTTAATAACAGTGGCGTACGAGAACAACGACAAAAAAATTGAAAGCGTTTACAGTAACCGTGTAAAAGCAGGTAAACGCAGAACTTACTTTTTTGATGTGAGGGAAACAAGGGGAAATGATTTCTTTCTTACAATCACCGAAAGTCGCAAACGGTTTGATTCTGAAGGTTATGACCGTCATAAGATCTTTTTGTATAAAGAAGATTTCAATAAGTTCATCAAGGGTTTAAATGAAGCGGTTGATTATGTGAAGACTGAACTGATGCCTGATTTTGATTTTGATGCGTTCAACCATGATACTCCTTATGAAGGAGAGGAAGGACAAACAGTTGTTTCAACAAACCAGGAAGAAGTAATTGCCGATAAAGCAATTGTTGATGAACCTGCTGAACCTGCAGTTGAAGTTGCAGCAAAACCTGCGGAACCAATTACACCGGATACAAGCCATCATTCAGAAGAAGTGGATAAATGGTAAAAGGAAATGTATGATTTGTGATTTTATTATCTATATATAAAAGTCTCTGTTTATTAAAACAGAGACTTTTTATTTATAACTTGATCTTGAATTCATACATCATACACACATTTCACACATTCCTCATCACATTTCACACATCATCCACCACACATTCTTTTATATGCATTCATCAACCCATTGGTAGAACTGTCATGTGATTGAATTTCACCGGGCTGTTCAAGCTCCGGTAAAATCTTTTGTGCAAGTTGTTTACCAAGTTCCACGCCCCATTGATCGAAACTGAAGATATTCCAGATTACTCCCTGAACAAAGATCTTGTGCTCATAGAATGCGATGAGTTGTCCCAATGTGAATGGAGTGATCTTTTTGATAAGGAAAGAATTGGTGGGCCTGTTTCCTTCAAACACCCGGTAAACATTGTCATTTGATGTACCGTTCATCAAGGCTTCCGTTTGGGCAAAGAAATTACTGATCAGTTTTTGCTGGTGGTCGCCAATCGGGTTGTGCGATTGGGCCGCCACAATAAAATCACATGGAATAACAGAAGTACCCTGGTGAATAAGCTGATAGAAAGCATGCTGGCCGTTGGTGCCTGGTTCACCCCAGATAACAGGGCCTGTCTGATAGGTTACTTTTTTTCCATCCCTGTCAACATATTTGCCGTTACTCTCCATATTTCCCTGCTGAAAATATGCTGCAAACCGGTGCAGGTACTGGTCATAAGGCAGGATTGTTTCAGAAGCCGTACCATAAAAATTCCGGTACCAGATACCAATCAGTGCCATCAGCACGGGAATGTTATTTTCAAAAGCTGTTTCTTTAAAATGGACATCGGTTGCATAAGCTCCTTTTAATAATTGGTCAAAATTATCGTAACCGATGGTAAGCGCTATGGATAAACCAATTGCACTCCATAAACTGTACCGGCCGCCAACCCAATCCCAGAAAACAAACATATTTGCCGGGTCTATACCAAATTTTATAACATCCTCTTTATTGGTACTCAAGGCTACAAAATGTTTTTTAATATCCTGTTCACCACCTCCATTTTGCAGGAACCAGTTTCTTGCAGAATGAGCATTGGTCATCGTTTCCTGCGTAGTAAATGTTTTGCTGGCAATTAAAAATATGGTTTCATCAGCAGTAATTTTATTACAGGTTTCAGCAATATGTGTACCGTCTACATTGCTCACAAATAATGGCTGAATACCTGCTTCCCAATATGGTTTTAATGCCTCGGTAACCATCACCGGGCCAAGGTCGCTGCCACCAATGCCAATGTTTACTATGTATTTAATTTTTTTGCCGGAATAACCTTTCCATTCACCGCTGTGTACTTTTTCACAAAAGGCTTTCATTTGTTCCAATACCTTTTTAATGCCGGGCATAACATCCTCGCCATCCAGGGGCACTTCTTTACCTGAAAAATTGCGCAAGGCAGTATGTAAAACAGCCCTGCCCTCGGTGCCATTGATCTTTTCTCCGGCATACATAGCATTTATTGCATCTTTTAAATGGCATTCTTCTGCCAGATTAAGCAGCAGTTCTTTTGTTCTGCTGTTGATATTATTTTTACTGTAGTCGAATAAAATATCACCTGATTCCAGCGAAAATGATTTAAAACGGGCAGGGTCTTCCGTAAAAAGCTGCCTCATATGTATAGGCTTCATTTCTTCAAAATGATTGCTGAGTGCTTTCCAGGCCTGGGTTGAAGTAGGGTTGGTTTTGGGGAACATTTGGTGTAGTTTGTTTATTGGTTTTTAGTTTATTAGTTTAATGATTAATTGATTTAGAGGTTTTACATTTCGGCGATGATGCTGACCAGTTTCTGGATCATTTCTGAGGTTATATCCAGGTGTGTAACCATTCTAACCTGTGTTTGTGAGATTGCAATACAAGAAATACCATGTTCTTTTAAATAGGCTGTAAAAGAAGCAGCTGAATAACTGCCGGTAACTTCAAAAATCAGTATATTGGTTTCTACTGGAAGTATTTTACCAATAAAATCTTTTTTTATCAGAGCATGGGCAATGGTTTTTGCATGAATATGATCTGCCTCAAGCCTTTGTATATTATTTTCAATTGCATAAATACCGGCAGCTGCCAGGTATCCAGCCTGGCGCATTCCTCCTCCAAAAATTTTTCTTATCCTCCTGGCTTTGTTAATAAAATCTCTATTTCCTAATAACAAGCTTCCAACAGGTGTTCCAAGCCCTTTACTCAGGCAAATGGATATGCTATCAAATATTTCACCATATTGTTTGGGTGTTTCATGCTTTGCAACAAGCGCATTCCATAGCCTGGCACCATCCAGGTGAAGCTTCAGGTTGTTATTTAAACAGACCTGTTTAATATTTTGAATATCAATAAATTCATAACAACTTCCCCCGCCACGGTTAGCAGTATTTTCAATGCTTACCAGGCTGGTTTTTGCTTTGTGTACGTCGTCAGGGTTTATCAATGCTGTAACCTGTTCTGCATTAATTCTGCCCCTGTCGCCATCAATTGCTTTTACCTGGCAACCACTGTTAAAAGCGATTCCGCCTCCTTCATATATATAAACATGGCTTAGTTTATCACAGATAACTTCTTCACCGGGGTTTGTATGGCATTTAATTGCAATCTGATTGGTCATCGTTCCGCTTGGGCAAAAAATGGCAGCTTCCATATTAAACAGATCTTTGGCCATTCCTTCCAGTTTATTAACAGATGGGTCTTCCCCAAAAACATCATCACCAACCTGTGCCCTAAACATGGCTTCCAGCATAGCCGGGCATGGTTTTGTAAATGTGTCTGAACGAAGATCTATTGTCATATAACAAATGTATGAAAATCTGAAATCCTTATTTTTAACCTTATACTGTTTTATTGTGATGGGTAAACGGAAAAGCAAACATAAAGTGTATTTTGTACACTATTTATTTCTTTTTTCCCGATTTATTATGAAATACAAATTCTGAATGGTAACTTTGCGTTATAATTTCGATAAATCCTTTGAATTTCCCTACCCTTTGCAACGAATCCCCAACTTAAATGGTCTATTTAGTGTTATAACTTTTTGAAATCAATACAATACAATGAGGCAACTTAAAATCGCAACACAGATTACTAACAGGGATTCACAGGCAGTAGAGAAATACCTGCAGGAAATTTCCAAAATTTCAATGATCACTCCTGAAGAGGAGACCATATTGGCGCAAAAAATCAAGATGGGGGACCAGCGGGCATTAGATAAACTGGTGCAGGCTAACCTCCGTTTTGTGGTTTCTGTGGCAAAACAGTATCAGCACCAGGGGCTTTCCCTGAGTGACCTGATCAACGAAGGAAACCTAGGCCTGATCAAAGCAGCTCAGCGTTTTGATGAAACCAAAGGTTTTAAATTCATTTCTTATGCAGTTTGGTGGATCCGACAGTCAATTTTACAGGCATTAGCCGAACAGGGCAGGTTGGTTCGTTTACCACAAAATAAGATTGGCACTTACAATAAGGCTAACAAGGCTTATATGGCTTTTGAGCAAGAGCATGAAAGGGAACCATCTACAGAAGAACTGGCAGAATTGCTTGAAATGAGCGAAACCGAGATCAACAATATTTTCCAGAGCAATACCCGGCATACATCACTGGATGCTCCGGTACATGAAGCAGAAGATGTGGCCATGGGCGACCTGTTGAAAGGCGGAGCTGAAACGGATGAAGACGTAATGCATGATTCATTGAAAAATGAGATCCGCAGGGTGTTGAAATCTCTAAGCCCGCGTGAAGCAGAGATCGTGAATGCTTATTTTGGACTGGATGGTGAAAATGGTGTTACCATTGAACAGATAGGACAGAAGTACGACCTAACCAAAGAGCGTATACGCCAGATAAAGGAAAGAGCGATCAAGCGTTTACAGAAAGCCAGGTATAGTGGAGCATTAAAGGCATATTTAGGATAATTACTTAAACAAAATAGTGTAGGCGCCCCGGTTAGTCCCGGGGCGTTTTTTTGTAATATACCCACAGCAGGGTATATACGCAATTTTATATAACAGCATCTTTGTACATTATTTTTAATGATTAAAAATTTAATGTATGAAGAAGATCAGTTTTTATTTAATTTCTTTTATGCTGTTGTCAGTTTTGGCCAATGCCAATAATATACTGGTAACAAATGCATCCATTTCCAGCCAGAATACAACCAATCATACCGCCCTGGTTAATTTTAGTGTAAGCTGGGAAAACAGCTGGCGTACCAGCACCAATGAAAACAATTATGACGGAGGATGGATCTTTGTCAAGTTTCGTAAGAACGGTACAACAGACTGGAGGCATGCAACCCTTAATGTAACCGGTAATACCGCTGCATCCGGTGCTGCTATTACAGTGCCTGCTGATGGAAAAGGCGCTTTTATTTACAGGAGTGCAAATGGAATCGGCAATGTGAATTTTGCTGCAAACTCAATTCAATGGAATTACGGAGTTGATGGTATTTTAGATAATGAAACTGTTGAGATACTTGTTTACGGACTAGAAATGGTTTATATACCAACTGGTAGTTTCCAGTTAGGCAGCGGAGGAACAGAGACTTTTGGATTTACAGATGGTTCATCCTCGAATCCGTATTTGGTAACATCTAACAGTGCCATTAACCTGGGTACTATTGCCGGAACATTAAATCCAAACGGCAGTGGTGCCGCATCTGGAACCATTTCGGCAAATTTCCCAAAAGGGTATAATGCTTTTTGGGTAATGAAATACGAATGCAGCCAGCAACAATATGTTGATTTTTTAAACAACCTTGACCTGGCAAGATCTAATATTAATAAAACACCAACTATTTTTTCAGGAACACACCCGGCATTGGTAGCTCCACAACCTGAAAGGGGAATTGGAGAAATTGGTATGAACAGGATGGCTGCATTTGCAGATTGGAGTGGATTAAGGCCTATGTCGGAGCTGGAGTACGAAAAAACATGCAGGGGTTACAACACACCAGCCGTTCCAAATGAATATGCCTGGGGAAATACAACGATCAATCCGGTTACTTCTTTATTAAATGATGGTGCTGCAGATGAAATTGTTAGTACACCATCTGATGCGAATGCCTGTATAAACGGTTTTCTGGCAGGCAACAGGCCTGTAAGGGTTGGCATGTTTGCCCGTTCATCAGGTTCAGACAGAACACTGAGTGGTGCTACCTATTATGGAGTAATGAATATGAGTGATAACCTGCATGAAATATGTATTTCAATTGCAAATGCTCAGGGAAAAGCTATAGATGCTTCTATTCATGGAGATGGCAACCTGGCAGCTGATGGCAGAACAGATATTTCCAGCTGGCAGCCATTCCAGGCATTTGGTGTAAGAGGGTCATCATACAGCAATCCATTAAGTTATGGCAGGGTATCAGACCGCATACTAAATAATGTGTTTACTACAACCTATGGTTCTGATGCGGTACTGGCAAATTACAGTTTCCGTTTAACCCGCACAGCACCTTAATCATTTAAATAAAGCACGATGCAAAAATATATTTTCATAGTGCTGCTTGTTATAAATGGTTTCATAACATCAGCACAAAACAATCCCATTTTTCAGGGTGGCCAGGGTGATGGTGTGAATAATAACACATTTGCACAGGCAGGAAATAATATTTTTACCGGCGGTGGAGGAGATGGCTGGAACCAGGTTTCTTATTCACAAACAGGTAACAATATTTTTACCGGGGGAATAGGTGATGGGTGGAACAACAGTACTTATATCCAGGCTGGCAATTCAATATTTACCGGAGGTACAGGAGATGGCTGGAATACGACAAATTATTTGCAGGCAGGTAATGCAATATTTGCCGGAGGTGCAGGTGATGGATGGAATGCAACGTCTTTTTTGCAAGCCGGGAATGCTATATTTAACGGCGGCGAAGGAGATGGCTGGAATAATACCAGTTTTCTCCAGGCAGGTAATAATATTTTCACAGGAGGAATCGGTGATGGCTGGAGCAGTACTTACCGCCCGGTGGGGCCCATCCCGGTTAATTTTCTGTATTTCAATGCACAGAAACAGGGCGAGACAGCATCATTGCTTAACTGGAAAACATCGCAGGAGATTAACAGTGCTCATTTTGATGTAGAAAGAAGCACAGATGCTGTGAATTTTTATTTTATCGGTAGAACAACCGCAGCAGGTAATTCACCCGTTCCGGTTGACTATTATTTTACTGACCAGGCACCAGAAAACGGGTTAAACTATTACAGGCTTAAACAAGTTGACAAGGATGGCCGTTTTATTTATACGCCTTCCAGGCTTGTACGATTTGATATAACGGATGCGGGTAACGTAAAATATTTCCCTAATCCAACAAATGGTATCCTGAATATAGAACTTCCGGTAATCATGCAGCAGGAAATAAAAGTAGTGAACATCAGTAATGCCGCCGGTATTGTATTAAACCAGTTTAAACAGGGTGCTGCATCAAATCAATTGCTGCATTTAAACCTGGGTAGGTATCCTAAAGGCGTTTATTTTATCCAGGTAAAATCAGCTTCTATTAACAGCACACAGCGAATAGTGTTGCAGTAAGTTTTTCTTTTTCATACAATGATCAGGGCAGCCTTTTGGTTGCTCTTTTCATTTTAATAATTTAGAAATTGAAAAGGGTTTCAATTAATTCAATTGAAACCCTTTTTTTATTCTGCTGTTTTTATCAGTTTAGTTTTTAATTAGTTTATGTACAGATCTTTTTTCACCCGGCCCGGATATTTCCAGGTAATAAATTCCTGGTGCAAACCTCCTGGTATTTATTACTTCAACTGTTGGCGCTTCGTTCTTGATGATCGGTTTATAACTGACAATCTTTCCTTTTATGTCTACTAATTTTAGCAGATAAGTACCGGCCACAGTTGAATTTAATTTTACCTGCAAATTTCCTGAGAATGGGTTTGGATATACATTTGTATTACTTGCTGGTTCAATAGATTGTTCTGTAGCTGTATTTGCTATAGACATGCGACTAGTAACTGGTTCGGTTTGTTCAATGATACTGAAACCGGCTATAAAGTTGTGCGTATAAATTGAAACCAGGTTTACAGTTACAATGCCGGATGAATTTGGTTTTACATTCAATACCTGTCCGATATTGTTAATGTTATTATCCGTCATAATATCATCAGAACCATATCCACTTATATAATATGTTGTTCCGTTAGGAGCAATAGTTGAACCGGCATAGAACTTTAATGTATATAATTTAGAAGGATTCATTCCTTTTAAGACTAAATTCCTTGAACTACTTGAAGTTGAATAATATTGCAAAACAGCAGGTGGGCAGGCTGTTGCATTCGGAGCATAACTTGTTCCGTTATCACTAATTGCAGTTTGCTTATTCAATGAAGCATTTATTGTACTCTGGGTTCCATTTGTATAGAGAAAATTACTGCTTGCAATGTCTGCAACAGGTTTCCAGTTATTCCATTGTGTATTATTGTAAATATTATTTCCATAAATATTAACCTGAACAGACAATGGGCCTACTGCAATTACAATTACTGTTACCTGTACAGTATCCCTGCCGGTTGCTCCATTGTTATCGGTTACTTTTAGTTCAAATTTATATACACCTGCAACCAGGGAATTAACTATTGTATTAGCACCTAAGGGATTAGTGATATTGAATCCTGATGGGCCTGCAATTTTACTCCAAAGGTATGAACTCACGGCTCCGTCTGAATCTGTTCCTGTGCCTGCCAGGTTAACCGAAGCGGTTTGTGATAAGATGGTTTGATCTAAACCAGCGTTGGCTTTTGGTGCAAAATTGCCTGCAGCATTTACCGTCACCTGCACCGTATCTCTTCCGATTGATCCATTGTTGTCGGTAACTTTAAACTCGAATTTATAAACACCTGCAACAAGGGAATTAACTGATGTAATTGCACCAAGCGGATTTGTAATAATGAAACTGGATGGTCCTGCGATCTTACTCCAAAAAAATGAACTTACTAATCCATCAGTATCTGCTCCAGAACCTGAAAGATTTACTGAAGCTGATGGTAATGTTATCGTTTGATCTAAACCTGCATTTACTGTTGGCGAAATATTTCCTGCAGCATTTACAGTTACCTGTGCAGTATCCCTGCCTGTTGCACCATTGTTGTCGGTAACTTTTAATTCAAATTTATATATGCCTGCTGTTAAACCTGTAACAGCTATGAATGCGGCATTGGGATTGGAAATAATTGCAGTATTGCCTGATATTTTTGTCCAGCTGTAACTGCCGATCGTTCCATCACTATCTGTACCGCTGCCACTCAGGTTAACTGAACTAACAGGTAAAGTAATGACCTGGTCGGAGCCTGCTATGGCAACAGGCGGATAATTGGAAACAGTTGTCGTTGTAAATGTCAGGTAATTCAGGTTAAATCCACCTGTTATAAAATAGATCTTCATTACTTTAATACCTGCTGTAAGGTATATTTCGGGCTTACTAACGGTTTGCCATGACTGATATCCGCCTGTTTGCGGAACAGATATGGTTGAAATGATTACACCATCAATTTCAACTCTAAAAGAAGAAGAACTGTTTTGAGATGAAACACGGGCACCTAATGTATAAACGCCGGTTGTGCTTACATTTACGGTGTATTTAATCCATTCGCCTGGTTCTGTCCACCCAATATTAAAACCTGCTTCTGTTGAATTCTGCAAATCTATGGATTCATTTATCCTGTAAGCTCCACCGGTATTTTCAGGACTACTGTCGTAATATGCCAGGTTTTGTCCGCCATTATCAAAATCCTCCACCTGTATTGTTCCGGGTATGATGCGGGGTGTTCCGCCATAGGGTGTATTTGTTGCAACTGCATAGTTTGCTGTATACGTAACATCATTAACAGGAGTAGCGAATGTTTGTGTTTGTGTTCCGCCATGTGACCAGTTGATGAAATTATGACTATTGCCATTTAATGTTTGCGGACTTGTTGCGGAAACAGACCTGGTAATCCCTTCTACACTTGTAACGGTGAATGCTGTAGTAAACGGTTGTCCGTCTAATGTAATAGCAAGGCCTTGTGGACTGCTGTTGATGGTTATCAGTGAAGTTCGGGGAAGAATATCTGTATATGCAGTATCTGTTGCACCTTGTGAATCAGTAACTACCAGGAATAAACGATACCATACATTAGAAGCAGTTTCACCAGTTGATGGGATGGTAAAAGATCCATTTTTAACTCCGGAAACAGCCGTTGGACCCGGATGGTTATGCGTATCATGGTAAAATAAAATATACCATTTAAATGCCGAAGCAGCCAGTGTTCCGTTTTCAGGATCGGTACCTGTGCCGGCATAATTGATCAACTGGCCACCTGCATAAGTATAACCTGCAACAGGAGAAGTAATATTGGCTGTTGGTGCCACATTAGGTGAAGTGACTGTTAAGGTAGCATTGCTGCTGGTAACTGTTCCGGCAGCATTGGTTACTGTTACTGAATAAGTGCCTGCGTTGGAAGTAACAGTTGAAGCGATGGAATATGTTGAATTGGTAGCACCGGAAATATTTGTTCCTGATTTTTTCCATTGGTAACTTAATGGAGAACTACCGGTAACGGTTACACTAAAATTTGCAGTGTTGCCCTGTGCTACAGATATGCTTTGAGGTTGTGTGGTGATTACCGGTGCAGATGAGCCGGAATACGTGATCTTATACAGTGCATTGTTATTGCGTGAAAGAAAATATAAATTACCGTCAGTGCCGGTAAGAATGGCTACAGGACTGCCTGCAATATTACTTGCAAAAGTTGTACTTGTTGCGGTTGTGCCACTCAGTGTGAGCATGTTGATCCAGTTTCCGCAATAATCCATGTAAAAATATTTACCCATATAAGCAGCAGGGTAATTGGTAGAGGATGGATTGAAGAAAGTTCCGCCGGTGATGGCACAACCTGAACCGGAACCGGCTTCGCGGTGCTGGTATGTATAGATAGGGCTTGTATAAAGTGGATTTGTAGTATTACCTTCAGTCCATGCCCAGCCAAAATTCTTACCACTTGTTGTGGCTTCATTTATTTCTTCCCAGTCAACTTGCCCAACATCATTCACAAATAACCGGCCCGTTCCTGGTTGAATGGAAAGCGTAAAGGGATTCCTTAATCCATAACTCCACACCCGAAGTTTCTGGCTGCTTCCGGTTGTGTAAGGATTACCAGCAGGAACTGAACCATCTGCATTAATGCGTAAAATTTTTCCATGATAACTATTCAGGTCCTGAGCCCAGTCTGTATTTGCGTTTTCTCCGGTGCCAATATATAATTTACCGTCGGGCCCAAATTGCATATTACCTCCGTTGTGATTGGTTGCCGAACTCAACGGATCCAGGTCAAGAATGATTACTTCACTGCCTGCAACAGCCACATCGCCATTTGCTGTAAACCTGCTGATTCGGTTTCTTGCACCGGAAGATAATGTGTAAAATATATAGATATATTTATTAGTCGCAAATGCAGGATCAAATGCTACTCCCAGTAATCCGCGTTCACCTGATGAATTTACACTGACCGTTAAAAATGGCTGTGTCAGCATTGCGCCATTTTTTATCACCCTCAACTTTCCCGCCTGCTCGGCAACGAAAATCCTGCCATCAGGTGCAAATGCCATTGTTGTTGGATTTGTTATACCATTTGTTACCAGAACCTGGCTAAAGCCACCGGGTAATGTTTGTGCGTTAACTTCTTTGAAGCAACATATAATTGTGATAATAATAAGTACAAAGACATGTATAATTTGTTTAAGAACATGCCATGCAGCAGGCAATATTTTGCCCGTTGCATCTTTTAAGTAAGGTGCATTCATGTTGAAATTTTTAATAGTTAATTTCTAATAAGCAGGAAGAGATTAGAAAAAAGTCTATGTTAAATTGTTTGGTCAGCTGATTTCTGATTATTCGCTATTCCGGCGGATGTAGGATATCGCTGCTTAACTGGTAAAAAATGTATTCTTAGAATGTGTAATACAAAGTTCATTCCAATATCGTAATCAGGTATTATAGAATTCATATGTTTTGTTACATGATTCACAGATGGTATAAAAAACAGGTATATGTTTGGTTAATTATGTAAGTATAAATTAATGAACACAATAGCGTAAGCTATGCTTAAAACGGAGTGTATGGGTTCATAAAATTTGAGTTTTCATATTGAAATAATGATGTCCGGAATTGTTGTTTAAGTGATAATTCAAATTTGAAAAGTAGTTATATGATTTTGATAATTTTAACAGGCAGAGGATACCCTGGGTGTTATGTTATATTATAATAAAGTATATTTAATTTCACAGGGTACATAGTTATATTTAAATATTCTGTCACAGTATAACAGGGCTGTATTTTATTTTTTTATTGTTTTTCTTATTTTGACCAATTCAACAGGCACTTTTCACTAGTTTTTTAATGTACTTTAATTCAGTAAATTCGCATCATGAATAAATTGATTTATGTACTCTTAACGGCATTGCTTTTTTCCTGTGAGAAAAATATTGATTTTGACCTGAAGGAATCGCCCAATGTTTTAGTAGTAGATGCTGAAATTGAAAACGGAAAGGCACCCACAGTTGTGTTAACCAGAAGTTTTTCATACTATAGCCAGATAAATGCACAATTACTTTCAGAATCATTTGTACGAAATGCGGACGTGTATATTTCAAATGGTACGTTAACGCATAAATTAAAGGAATATGCTTACCCGCTCGTACCGGGTGTACTGGCATATTTATACAGTATCGATTCAGCTTCTTTGTCTACAGCTTTCGTTGGTGAATTAAACACTGGTTATACG
>JAGPDJ010000256.1 GCA_018057635.1 Ferruginibacter sp.
TGGAAAAAATTTTTTCACACCCTGCATTTCCAGTGCATCTGTAAATGTTAGTCCCTGGAAATTTAGTTCATGGCGCAGGAGATCGGTTACATTTGCTTTTGATAAAGAAGTGGCCCTGTTTGGACGATTATCTATGGCAGGTATAAATAAATGTGCGATCATGGCACTGCCAATGCCTGCATCAAAGATCTGCCTGAAAGGATAGAGTTCCAGTGAATCGAGTTGTTCTTTGGTTTTATTGATCACCGGCAGATCGTAGTGTGAATCTACACCCACATCGCCGTGTCCGGGGAAATGTTTGGCACATGCCATCACACCCATATCCTGCATGCCTTTCATGTATTGTATACCAAACCTGGCTACTTTGTATTTATCTTCTCCAAAACTTCTGTCATTAATAACCGGATTATTTGGATTGTTATTAATATCTACAACGGGTGCATAATTTACATGAATACCCATTCTTTTACATTGCCTGGCAACCACCTGCCCGTATTTATAAATGATACTTTCATCTTTTATGGCACCAAGCATCATTTGTTTGGGTAACGGCAATACACTGTCCAGGATACGCATACCAACGCCCCATTCAGCATCCATGGAAACTAAAATAGGTGTTTTTGCCGTTTTTTGTAAAGCATTGAGCATACCCGCCTGTTTAGCCGGCCCGCCCTGGAAAAGACATATACCACCAATATTATATTGGTTTACAAGGGCTGTAACTTTTTCATCGTAAAACGTCACTTGCCTGGTCTTCAAGTCAATGGAAGAGAGCCTGACAATCATCAGTTGTGCTATACGTTCATCATTGGTCAATGAATTTAAAACACTGTCGGCCCATTTGTTTGCAGCTTCATCTGGTAAATATGCCGGTTGCTGACCACTGGCCTTTACAGAAAGAAAAAAAAGGAATACGAATACAAGACAACGCATATCGGCATATTAATTTAGAGTGAAAACTATGTGTTATTTTCGTGCTCAAATTACAAGATTTTGCCTGATATTATTCAATTACTGCCAGATAACATTGCGAACCAGATTGCAGCGGGTGAAGTAATCCAACGCCCTGCAAGTGCTGTTAAAGAGTTGCTGGAAAATGCGGTTGATGCCGGAGCTGATGAAATAAAACTGGTAGTGAATGATGCCGGCAAGGCATTGGTGCAGGTTATTGATAATGGCAAAGGAATGAGTGAAACTGATGCCAGGATGGCTTTTGAACGACATGCAACTTCCAAGATCAGGAATATTGATGATCTTTTTCATATAAAAACGATGGGGTTTCGCGGAGAAGCACTTGCCAGTATTGCTGCTGTTGCCCAGGTAGAACTTAAAACAAAAAGAGCGGAAGATGAAACCGGTGTTTACATCCAGATAGAAAACAGTGTTGTTAAAGTTCAGGAGCCTGTGGCTGCAAATACAGGAAGCAGCATAGCAATGAAAAACCTTTTTTTCAATGTTCCTGCCCGCAGAAATTTTTTAAAAAGCAATGCCGCAGAATTAAGACATATTGTTGATGAATTCATCCGGGTTGCCATGGCTTTTCCGGAGATATTCTTTTCATTGAGTTCAAATGGCCAGGAAGTTTTTCATTTGGAAAAAGGAACATTAAAACAACGGATCGTTCAGATATTGGGGAATAGTTACAATGCAAAACTGGTGAGCGTTCAGGAGCAAACTGATTACATGAACATTTTTGGTTTTGTTGGCAAACCCGAAACTGCGAAAAAAACAAGGGGCGACCAGTATTTTTTTGTGAATAACCGATTTATAAAAAGTGCATACCTGAACCATGCAGTGATGAATGCTTTTGATGAGATGATCGCCAAAGACAGTTTCCCCATGTATGCTTTGTTCATTGATCTTAACCCGGAACACCTGGATATAAATGTACATCCTACCAAACAGGAAATTAAATTTGAAGATGAAAAGATCGTGTATGCATTTGTGCAGTCGGCTGTAAAACATGCGCTGGCACAATTCAGCATCACACCTACATTAGATTTTGAACTGGATGCTTCTATTCAGCAACTTGACGCAGTAAGTAAACCTGTTTCAGATGAAAAGAAATCTTCTACGGCTTCATCATCACTTTATCATACATTTTCTCAAAAGAACCAGGCACATTTTATTGAAAATAAAAGTGAACTGAGGCATTGGAAAGATTTTTATGAACCGGCATCCAATGAAAACCAGCTGGCAATTCAGCCTGGAAATTATAATGTTCAACCAACAATTCATGAGCAACAACCTGTTGGTGACCAACCTGTACACGGCAATGAATTATTGCAGTTACACAATACGTATATCATTGTACAAAACGACAAAGGTTATTTGCTCATCAACCAGCAAAATGCCCATGAACGTATATTGTATGAGAAATTCATGCTTGCCATGGATGGAAAAGCAGTTGCCACACAACAAAGTCTTTTTCCTGTAACTATTGAACTGGCGCCGGCGGATGCGGTGCTGTTAAGTGAACTTGTATCAGATCTGCAGGTACTGGGATACCAGTTAGAACCTTTTGGTAAAAATACATTTGTTATCCAGGGAACACCTGCTGATGTAGGCCAGGGAAATGAAAAAACCGCTATAGAAAAAATGCTGGAACAATACAAGCATTTCAGCAATGATATGAAGTTCAGTAAAAGGGAAAAGATAACCAGGTCACTAGCAATGCAGCAGGCCATAAAACCAGGCACAATTTTAACACAAAAAGAAATGCACGCCCTTACAGATGAATTGTTTGCCTGTAAAATCCCCAATACCACAGCAAATGGCAAACCAACTTATATGGCTTTCAAAAAAGAGGAACTGGATAAAATGTTTGGGAGGTAATGTGCAATCTTATTACTTTAAAAAGCCCGGTAAATAGTTTAATTAAACGATACTTATAAAATTTATTGAAAAATTTTAGCATAAAAAATCCTGCAATGTTTTATTGCAGGATTTTTTATAGGTATCTGTATTTATAATTTTACAAACTGTGCATAGCATACACTATTGCCGCGTATCACTTTAACGGTATAAGAACCTGCAACCAGGTTTGCCACCGGAACAGTTACGATATTAGTACCAGTAAAACCTTGCTGGTGTTTTTCCCTTACCAATACATTCTGGGAATTGTAAATATAAACATCCAGCATTTGTGGTTGAGTAAGGTAAATATTAAGGTTTAGCAATGAGGTAACCGGGTTTGGATATACCTGCAGGTTACAGTTTGAAGGTGTAAAGAGCTGCTGGATATAAATTTCCCTGCAATATTCTTTTATGCAGCCACCCAGGGTTACTGCACGCAGGCACACCCGGTACATACCTGTATCCTGGAAAACATATGATGGATTATTTTGTAAGAGTGTTACTGTTGCTGTTCCAGGTGTTGTTGCCATTTTCTTTATCGTCCATGTCTGGCTAACGATCGTATAATTGGAAACAGCCTGGAAGTACAGTTTATTGGTAACAACAGGATCTCTTTGATAGTTATAGGAAACATTAATATTGTTGCAGTTTACCGGAGTAAGGGCTGTAACATTCCTGCAGGTTGTTGAAGCACATCCGGCATTTCTGAATACAGTAAGGCAAACGGTATAGTTTCCTGCTAGTGCATACTGGTGATATGGGCTTATATCATGACTGCCGGTTCCATCCCCGAAAGTCCAGGTATATTGCCAGTTGCTGTTGGTATATGCCGGCGAAAAAGAAAACAACAACGTGTTGCTGTTAGACCTGGAAAAACTGAAATTAGACTGCTGGTTACAATTTGGTAAAGTGGCCTGTACCGTAACGGTATCGCAGGAATAACTGAAACAGGTAGCGCTTAACTGAACTTTAAGACAAACGTAATAGAGCCCTGGCTGTGCATATTCATGAACAGGGTTCCATGCGGTGGATGATGTGCCATCTCCAAATGACCAGGTTGCAGTGGCGCCTGCTGTAGGAGAAAATGACTGGTTTGTGAAATAAATTCTCCTGTTATTCAAAGAATCTGCCCGCCAGCTGAAATTTGACTGGATATTGCATACAGGCATTACCGTTACCTGGTGGCAGATCTCCCTTATGCAATTGGTAAGCGTACCGGTAGTATCTCTTTTTTGAATTATCAGGCAAACAGTATAAGTGCCCGGTTGCGTATAACTATGAACCGGATTTAATTGGTTTGATGCAGTGCCGTCACCAAATGTCCAGCGTATAGAATCTGAATTATTCAATGGGGCTGATGTATTCACAAATTGATATGTGTTTGAAACAGTTGCAGCTGAATCGGGGTAAGCATAAAAATTAGCAACCAGGTTACAAGTTTGAGGCGATTGAACAACAATTGTATTGCAGGTTTCTCTCACACAATTGGTAAGTGTACCAATGGAATCTCTTTTTTGAATCCTCAGGCAAACAGTATAGGTGCCGGGTTGTGTGTAAATATGATTCGGATTGACCTGGCTGGATGATGTGCCGTCACC
>JAGPDJ010000257.1 GCA_018057635.1 Ferruginibacter sp.
GTCTTGTAGCCGGCATAAGAAACTACCAGTCGTTTATCGGTAATATTTGTTAAAGCCAGCGAAAATTTCCCGGTAGAGTCTGATATGGTTCCCTTTGTTGTATTGATCCACTTTACCACAGCCGCATCAAGCGGCTGCTTTTTTCCCTCATCATCGCCGAATACATATCCGGTAATATTTTGGGAATAAACACTTCCCGAAAAAAGGAAAAGTGCAATTATAAAAATTCTTAATTTATTTTTCATTGTCGTTTTCAGTCTCATTTCATGAATTTCTCGAGGTAAGCTTCAGGCTTTGCTTCAAACTTGCCTTTGCATCCTTCGCCGCAGAAATAATACTTTACCCCTTTATGGGTCGCATTTATTTTAGCTTTCCCGTCATCATCATTGCATGGCATACATTTTACATGTTCACTGTATTTGGCCGGATCTTTTTTATATGCCATAGCGCAGCCATCGTTGCAGAATTTTACTTCTTTATCTATATACCTGAAAGAAACATGTTCACCTGATATTTCATCACCTGTTACGGGACATTTTAGTGTTGTATCTGCGTATATACCACTGAATTCAGAATATGAATATTCCGGATTAGTTAAAGCAGCAATAAATACAAATGCGGATAGGATGAAGTATAATTTCATATTATTTTTTTTAAAAAATTATTTATAGAATACCCTGCAAAAAAAGCAGGCATTGGTTTTTGCTTGAAAATTAAAACAGGCGGAATATTAAATGCGGAGAACTGAAGTTATAAGGAGAATGTTTGTAGTTTTGTGTTTGTATATAATTGAAATAAAACCTTTAGGGTCAACTGTATTTGCTGCGTGATCAATATTAGAAAAAATTGTTTTGGAAAGTTCAGTGTTTTGTGATATTATAGGAAGGGTTACATCCTGCTCCATTGCCTGATCGATATGCGTTTTACAGCATGAATCAGATTCATCAGCTATCACTACAATTCCATCTTCATCTTCTTCAATGCAGGGATTTTCCTGGCAGCATTCCATTTCACATGTAATATGACCATGAGAGCTGATAAAACAATCACCATGCGCCAGCGCAAAGACAAAATTGCCACCTGCAAGCATTACAAAAGCGGTAAAAATGCTGATAATATTTCTGAACTTCCTATTCACTCTATGCAAATTTAACACTCTTTATCATCAAAAAGAATGACAATTATCATAAAATACTGTAATAACATACAACAATGATCTTCATAAAATACCAAAAAATGATTAGATTTGAACAATTCACACATATCCCTTGATTAATTAAATGTTTCACTCTATATTTGTTCATGTTTTTGAAACTACATAAATTCTTAACTGCATTTTTACTTATCTATGTGCTGTTTTTGGCGCTTAAGCCGTGTATTGATGATTGCTCGATTAATTATTGCCAAACTGAAGGTATTGAGCATATTGAAGATAAACATACTGACGACCATAAGGACCTTTGTTCGCCGCTTTGCAACTGCCTGTGCTGCAATACAATTGTTTCAGTTTCTTCTGATCATATTTTTGTAATGAATAATACTTCCACAAAAATGGAAGTAATAGATCATCCCAATGTTTTCCCCTTATCATATAAACCAACTTCACCGCCTCCAAAAGCATAAACTAACTTCATGTTACCTGCCTCACCACTGTGCACGCAAAAATGCGGAGCGTATTAATATATTTTTAAGTTAGTATATGTATTTATATGATAGATAAAATTATAGCTTTTTCAATAAAGCAGAAAATGGTTGTGGGTTTTTGTATTGTTATTTTGATAATTGCCGGGGTTTATTCAGCTTTGCAACTGCCAATAGACGCCGTACCTGATATTACAAATAACCAGATACAGGTAATTACATCAAGTCCTACGCTTTCAGCATCTGAAATTGAAAGATTTATAACCTACCCGATCGAAATTTCCATGAAAAGTATTCCTGATGTTGTGGAAATGCGGTCAATTTCCAAATTCGGTATATCTGTGGTAACAATTGTATTTGATGATAAAGTGGATATCTACTTTGCCAGGAATCAGGTGTTCCAAAAACTAAAGGATGCTGAAGATAATATACCTGAAGGACTTGGTAAACCCGAAATGGCGCCTGTAAGCACCGGGCTGGGTGAAATATATCAGTATGTTGTCAGACCTATAGACCCGAAAGATACCACATATAACAATGCCGAGTTGAGGGAAATTCAGGACTGGATAGTAAAGAGACAGTTACTAGGTACTGATGGCGTTGCTGAAATTAACAGCTTTGGTGGTTTTGAAAAGCAGTATCATGTGCACATTAACCCTAACTCATTAACTAAATTCAATATCACTTTAAGAGAAGTTTATGATGCTGTTATTAATAATAACGGTAATGTAGGCGGCGGTTTTATAGAAAAACAATCTGACCAGTATTCTATCAGGGGCATTGGGCTTATAGAAAGCATGGATGACCTGAAAAATATTGTAGTAAAAACAGATCATGGCACACCTATATATTTAAAACAGCTTGCAGATGTTGAATACGGTGAGGGCTTAAGGGTTGGAGCGGTAACACAGGATGGGAATGGTGAAGTTGTAACAGGAATTGTGATGATGCTAAAAGGCGCTAATTCAAGGGAAGTAGCCGGGAGAGTTCATGAAAAAATTGATGATATAAAACCTTCTTTACCCGAAGGTATTACAATAGATGAATACTATAACCGTGAAAATCTTGTCAATAAAACAATTGCAACCGTAGAAAAAAACCTTATTGAAGGCGGTGTAATCGTAATTTTGGTTTTATTCCTGTTATTGGGTAATTTACGTGCAGGATTTATAGTTGCTTCGGTAATACCTCTTGCAATGCTCTTTGCGCTGATAATGATGAATATTTTCAAAGTATCCGGTAATTTAATGTCACTGGGAGCAATTGATTTTGGGCTAATTGTTGATGGTGCGGTGATAATTGTTGAGTCTGTTATTGTTACTGTGGGAGCAAAGATACATTTAAATAGAAAACCCATTGAGAAATCTGAACTAAATGAAACTGTGTTTATTGCGTCATCCGGTATTATTAAATCAGCAATTTTCGGAGTACTTATAATACTTATTGTTTACCTGCCTATCTTCGCGCTTGGCGGCATTGAAGGAAAAATGTTTAAACCAATGGCGTTTACCGTGGGGTTTGCATTGGTTGGAGCTTTGCTTTTATCACTGACATATGTCCCAATGATGTGTTCATTGATTTTAAAAAGAAATTTGAGTGAAAAAGAGAATATTGCTGATAAAATAATTAATTTTATCAAAAAACTTTACCAGCCTGTACTTGAATTTTCCTTAAAAAATAAGATAGTAATTATATCCATTGCAGTATTAATGCTGATTATAAGCCTTTTTACCTTCACGAGACTGGGTTCCGAATTTATTCCGAAGCTGGATGAAGGCGACCTGGCATTTCAGATAGTGCGTTTACCTGGTGTATCCTTAACTGAGTCAGTTAACATCGGTACAAAATGTGAACAGATATTAAAAGCTAAATTCCCTGAGGTTCAAACTATAGTAACTAGAACCGGAGCGCCTGAACTTGCAACTGATCCAATGGGACCGGAGATAAGTGACGTTTTTGTAATATTAAAGCCCATAGAAGAGTGGACATCAGCCAAAACAAAAGAAGAACTTGTAGAAAAGATCCAAAATGAACTAAAGGTCATACCGGGGGTAGGTTTATCTTTCACCCAGCCTATAGAATTGAAATTCAACGAATTGATATCAGGTGCACGTGGTGATATTGCGGTAAAGATCTTCGGTGATGATCTGAGCGTATTAACTAAACATGGCAACGAAGTTTCAAAGGTCATGTCAACTATAAGCGGCGCAGAAGATATTTCTGTACAGCAGTTAGAAGGACTTCCTCAGCTTCAGATAAAAATAAACAGAGATAAAATTGCGTTGTATGGCATTAATGTTGATGATGTAAATGATGTCATAGAAACTTCAATGGCGGGTAAATCAGCCGGAGTGATATTTGAAGGTGACAGGAAATTTGATATTGTGATAAGGTATGATGATGAATATAAAAGGGACATGAATTCCATCAGGAATATACTTGTTGCGGCGCCTTCGGGAATTAAAATCCCGCTTTCAGAGCTTGCAGATATTGAAGTTAAAGAAGGACCTGCAGAAATTACAAGGGATAATGGGAAAAGAAGGATCGTCATTCAGGGCAATGTTAGAGGGCGGGATATTGGAAGTTTTGTAGAAGAATTAAAAAGCAAGATCGGTTCAAGTATCAAAATGCCCCCGGGATATATAATTGAGTATGGCGGTCAATTTAAAAATCTTGAAAGCGCTTCTAACAGGCTGCTTATTGCAGTGCCTGTTGCTCTGCTCTTCATTTTTGCCCTTTTGTTTGTAGCATTCAATTCGATTAAGCAGGGGTTACTGGTTTTTTCAGGTATTCCATTTGCAATTGTGG
>JAGPDJ010000258.1 GCA_018057635.1 Ferruginibacter sp.
ACAGAGACCCTGCCGCAAGGCGGGGTTTGCTGTTTTAAGGAAAAAATCAATGGAAGATTGAACCAAATCAATATAATATTGTTTAGCCTTTTTTGCACATTCACCTTAAAAAAATCACATGGCACTTAAAACCGGAGACAAAGCACCCGATTTCTCATTATTCAGTTCTTCAAAAGATAAAATCAACCTGCAGGATTATACAGGAAAGAAGAATGTTCTGCTGCTATTTTTTCCGCAGGCATTTACAGGAGTTTGCACCAAAGAATTGTGTGCAGTAAGAGATGATTTAAAAGATTATGAAAAAGTCAATGCTCAGGTTTTGGGAATTTCGGTTGATTCTGTATTTACATTGGCAAAGTATACTTCAGAACAACAATATAATTTCCCTTTATTAAGCGACTTTAATAAAGAAGTTTCTACCCGTTATGATACGATCTATGCATCATTTACCGATATGGATATGAAAGGCGTAAGCAAAAGATCTGCGTTTATTATTGATAAACAAGGTATTATACAATATGCCGAAGTCCTCGAAAGTGCCGGAGATATCCCCGACTTCGCCACAATAAATGAGATTCTTCAACGTTTAAGCTAATAAAGCGCTAAGGATCACATGCTTAGGTTTGAGATAGGGCAATGCTAAATTGACATTATTTTAGCTTAAATAACTATGATAAATAAAACTATTTCACTATTTTTACTTTATTGAAGAAACACATTTACATATTACTTTTTACTATTGGAATAACTTTTACATCTTTTGCACAAAACAAAATAAACCCGGATCAGGGTTTTGCAGTAGCTAAGATCATGAAGTTCTACCCTAATCCGGCCACAGTTGCGATCAACTTTGATTTTCAACGTGGATATACCAACACGCATTCACTATTGATCTTCAATTTCATGGGCAAAAAAGTGTACGAAATAAAAAACACTTCCCCCCGTATGAATATTAACCTGGAAGAATTTTACCGCGGTATTTATATTTTCCAGCTGAGAGACAAAAATGGTTCGATCATTGAGTCAGGCAAGTTCCAGGTAAATAAATAAACACTCCCCCTCTTTTTACGGCATATTTCCTGTTTAAAATGTCAATTTGGCTGTAAATAAGCATTGGCAAAATGTTTGACTGTTGTACCTTTGCAAACATTTCAAATTCAATAAAACAAATATGGAAGAGAATAACAGCCCAATTACGGAAAATACGGAAATTGATATCAATGCTGATTCAGATATTCCTGGCAATTTACACCTGAGTAACCCGGAATCTGAATTTGACTCAGAAATTGAAAAACTCACAGTTGCATTAAATGAACAAAAAGACAAATACCTGCGACTTTCTGCAGAATTTGACAACTATAAACGCAGAACAGCCAGGGAAAGAAATGAGATGTCGCAAACTGCAGGCAAAGAAATAATCGCTTCTTTACTGGAGGTACTGGATGATAGTGAAAGAGCTGAAAAGCAACTACAGCAAAGCAATGATGTTAAACTTATTAAAGAAGGAAACTTACTTGTTTTTAATAAAATGAAAACAATATTACAGCAAAAAGGCCTGAAACAAATGGTAAGCATCGGTGAAATTTTTGATGCGGAAAAACATGAAGCAATTACAGAAATGGAGGCAGGCGAAAAAATGAAAGGTAAAGTAGTAGACGAGGTTGAAAAAGGATATTACCTGAATGAAAAGATCATACGTTTTGCCAAAGTGGTAGTAGGAAAATAAAAAGTAAAAAGAATAATTGGTCAATAACTGTTAGCTGCAGGCTGGTTATTGTAAATGAAATGCTTGCAGCTAATAGCTAACAGCTGATATAAATGACAAATAAAAGAGATTTTTACGAAATACTGGGAGTTTCAAAATCTGCTTCGCAGGAAGAGATCAAAAAGGCATACCGTAAAGTTGCTATGCAATTCCATCCAGACAGGAACCCTGGAGATAAATCGGCTGAAGATAAATTTAAAGAAGCTGCAGAAGCATACGAAGTACTCAATGATCCGGATAAAAAAGCGCAATACGACCGTTTTGGGCACAGCGCATTCGGCTCTGGCCGTGGGTCTGGCAGTTATGGCGGTGGCGGTGGTATGAATATGGATGATATATTCAGCCAGTTTGGAGACATTTTTGGAGATGAAGGATTTGGCAGTTTTTTTGGTGGAAATGGAAGGAGAAGTTCAGGTGGTCAACACCGCGGAACCCGTGGAAGTAATTTGCGGGTAAAACTGAAAATGAATTTTGAAGAGATCGCCAAAGGTGCCAATAAAACCATCAAAGTAAAAAAACATGTAAAATGCAATACCTGCCAGGGAAGCGGGGCAAAAGATAAAACCAGTGTTCAAACCTGTGGCACCTGCAATGGCAGCGGACAGGTAAGGCGGGTTCAGAATACATTCCTTGGCCAGATGCAGACAGTAACTACCTGCCCAACCTGCAGCGGAGACGGAACAACCATTACAGCCAAATGCACAAGTTGCAAAGGTGATGGAAGAGTATACGGAGAAGAAACAGTTACTATCGATATACCGGCTGGTGTGCAGGAAGGCATGCAACTGAGTATAAATGGTAAAGGCAATGCCGGAGAACGCGGGGGAAGTGCCGGTGATTTAATTGTATTAATAGAAGAAGAACCGCACCAGCAATTGCAACGGGATGGATTGAATGTTGCATTCGAACTTCATATTTCTTTTCCCGATGCTGTTTTTGGAACACAGGTGGAAGTTCCCACCATTGACGGAAGGGCAAAAATAAAAATTCCACCAGGTACACAAAGTGGTAAAATATTCAGGTTAAAAGGCAAAGGTTTTCCGCATGTGAACAGTTATGAAAAAGGCGACCAGTTGATACATGTAAATATATGGACGCCTCAACATGTTAGCAGCGATGAAAAGCACATGCTTGAAAAAATGCAGGCATCAGAAAACTTTGAACCAAAACCGGAGAAGAATGAGAAATCATTTTTCGACAAAGTACGGGAAATGTTCGGCTAATCAACACCGTTATACACTCCTTAATTGCATAAAATTTTATACCGGTGAATGAAGTCAGAATAATCTCTTTTTCTTCCGGGTACCATAAATTTTCTCCGCATTATCAAGCAGTTTAAGAAATTCATTCTGAAGGTAATTGCTGCGGTCTGCAACTTCAAGTGCTGCTGATTTAATAAACGGCCAGTCAATCGTATTTGAAATATACTGAGATTGCTTAAGCTTTAAAGCAAACATGGCAACTACAGTGGCAAATCTCAGTTCCCGGTCTATTAGTTCATTGGAGACAAAATTATTCTTCACTTTAAAATCGGCCCTGGTATGAGTTGTATCATTACACAAACTGTACCTGAGCGACAGGCTGGCAATATCATCTCCCAAACTGGTATTGGCAGTAAGTAAATTTTGCCTGGTTGGTATCAGTTCAAATACTGCCAGTGTACTGTTACCACTGCCTATCTCACCTCCTTCCAGGTAACTGGAACTGTCAGTTACAGCATCTTTCCTGTTATCAAACCCTATCAACCGGTACTGTTTTACCATTGCAGGATTGAAGCTTACATTCATGAATACATCATCCGCCACCGCATAAAATGTTTGCGTTAATTCTTTAACAAGTACTTTTTCTGCCTCCCCGATATCATCCAGGTAAGCATAATTTCCATTTCCCTTTTTAGCCAGTGTTTGCAGTTTTGAATCCTTAAAATTTCCCATGCCAACGCCCAGGCATGTAAGAAAAATTCCGGTTTGCCTTTGTTTTGTTATAAGTTCATCCAGCGCTTTTTCAGTTGTTTCTCCCACATTAAAATCGCCATCTGTGGCCAGTATTACCCGGTTATTCCCGCCCTTGATAAAAGTACTTTGAGCCAGTTTATAAGCAGCCCTTATGGCCGATTCGCCAGGTGTATCACCGGCAGCATTCAGTGA
The DNA here is from genome assembly GCA_018057635.1 of Ferruginibacter sp. Next base: position 3,913 of record JAGPDJ010000258.1, read on the forward strand.
TTCAATAGATTCTATGATCTTATCTTTTTCAGCCCCGGATGTAGGCTGCAGCCAGATACCTACCGTTCCGCCATACATAACAATTGAAACAGTATCAATGGGACGCAGGTTTTTTACAAACATTTGAAATGCAGCTTTAACCAATGGCAACCTGTTGGGCATATCCATGCTTCCGGAAACATCTATCAGGAAAACAAAATTTCCCGGAGGAACTTTTTCAAGATCTAGTTTCTTAGCACTTATATTCAGAAATAATAATTGCTTATGAACATCCCACGGACAAGATGTAAGCTGTGATCCCATTCTGAAAACCTCGTCTTTTTCAGGCTCCCTGTAATACAGGTTAAAATAATTGATCATCTCCTCTATCCTAACCGCATCCGGGGGAACCGTGCTTTCTGTATTAAGGAAGCGCCTCACATTACTATAAGAAGCCTTGTTAACATTTAAAGCAAAACCGGTATTGGGATAATTAACTGTATTTACAAAATTATTCTCTACCAGTTGAAAATAAGTCTCATCTTCAGTGAACCA
>JAGPDJ010000259.1 GCA_018057635.1 Ferruginibacter sp.
CTGTTGATGTTTTACCTGTCGCTGGAACTGGCAACCATCCCGGTTGCAGCTATGGCAAATTTCGACCTTGATAAAAAATTATCATCAGAGGCGGCCATGAAGATGATATTGTCATCTGCTTTTTCATCTGGTATATTGTTGTTTGGTATTTCATTGGTTTATGGGGCTACCGGAACCATAACATTTGCAGAAATGCCAGCCCTGATCAACAATAGCCCGCTTGTAATACTCGCTTTCGTATTCATGTTCACAGCATTCGCATTTAAATTGTCTATTGTTCCATTTCATTTATGGACAGCAGATGTGTATGAAGGTTCTCCATTTGCAGTAACAGCATTTTTATCCGTTATTTCTAAAGGAGCAGTTGCCTTCATTTTTATGTCTACTCTTTACTTTGTATTTCAACCCATCCAGGAATTATGGTATAATATGCTGATGATTTTATCCATTGCTACCATGATCATTGGAAACCTGTTTGCATTGCGGCAACAGAATATTAAAAGGTTCCTTGCTTTTTCATCCATTGCACAGGTTGGTTTTATCCTGTTGGGTATGAGTGCTAATTCCATTGCAGGACGTTCCGCCGTTATTTATTTTATCCTGATCTATATATTTTCAAACCTGGCTGCATTTGCTGTTGCATCAGTGATTGCTTCAAAAACAGGCAAAGAAAAAATTGATGATTATAAAGGAATGTACCAGACCAATCCTTTTCTGAGTTGGGTGCTGGCACTCGCTTTATTTTCACTGGCAGGCATACCACCTACTGCGGGTTTCTTTGGTAAACTGTTTTTAATAACTGCCGGTGCTTCAAAAGGGACTTATTTTTTTATAATAATTGCGGCGTTGAATATGATCATATCACTGTTCTACTATTTAAAAGTAGTTCGTTCGGTATTCATGGAAAAGAATGAACAACCTATAGAAAAAATAAATGTAAACAGGTCAGTGAAATTTGCTTTGGTGATTTGTGCTGCAGGTATTGTGTTGCTTGGCCTGCTCAGTTGGGTGTATGATTATATTGCTGAATTAAGTAAATGATTTTTGTTTTTTATTTCATATTCTGATTATGGCTATTAATAAAAACCACGAATTTGAAGAGCTGGATGGCATCAAATGTGGCATCGTAGAAAAAAATGTATCAGCATCCAGGCTTCAGTTCCTGAAAGGGTTGCTGGAATATAATAAGTTTGTGGTTGTGGCAGTGCCTTCGCCACCGGCTAAAGCAGTACCTGCAGCAAAACCTGCAGAAGAGGGTGCGCCCGCTGTTGAAGCTGCACCTGCACCGGTTGCTCCGGAAACTTTTACAGTAGGAGTAACTGATTATACTTTCAATACCATTAATGCCATTTATGGCCGCCTGCTTAAAACTCCCAATGGACATATTGTAACAGCAGCTTACTGGCAACAGCAGGAAACAATAAGCCATGATGAAATTCCTTATTACGAATATAAATAACTATTCCCCTCTTTTTTATTTTCTGATCCATCTACATTTTCCTTGTTTTTTTGTCATTAAAAATGATAAGAATCAAGTTTTTATCTGACCAATGTTTTCAATATTTGGTTAAACATGCCATAACTCTGCATAACACAAAAGCATTAATTATATGGCATCAAAAACTAAGGCCGGAAAATATATTTACTTTTTCGGTGGCGGCAAAGCCGATGGAAATGAGTCAATGAAAAATTTATTGGGTGGAAAAGGCGCAAACCTGGCTGAAATGGCCGGGCATCCTAAACTTCGTTTGCCTGTACCACCCGGGTTTACAGTTACCACAGAAGTATGTACCTATTATTACAACAATAAAAAGACATATCCAAAAACCATAAAACTTCAAGTAGATGAGGCCATGGCAAGGATGGAAAAGCTCACCGGAAAAATTTTTGGTGATGAAAAAAATCCATTGTTGGTTTCAATACGGTCTGGCGCCAGGCGCAGTATGCCGGGTATGATGGAAACCGTTTTAAATGTAGGATTAAATGATAAGACTATTAAAGGTGTTATTGCCCAGAGTGGTGATGAACGTTTTGCTTATGATGCTTACCGGCGGCTGATCATGATGTATGCCGATGTTGTAATGGAAAAAGGCGGCGGTATAGAAGTTAAAGGAGGTAAAGGCATCCGCAAAATGCTGGATGAAAAACTGGAACACATCAAACACAAACAAGGATATACCAGTGATACAGAACTTACTGTAGACGAATTAAAAGGACTGGTAAAAGATTATAAAATAACCGTAAAAAAAGTTTTGGGTTCCGATTTTCCGGATGATCCATGGCAGCAGATGTGGGGTGGAATAGGTGCTGTTTTCAGCAGCTGGAACGGCAAGCGTGCAGTTGAATACCGCCGAATTGAAAAGATACCCGATGAATGGGGTACTGCAGTAAATGTTCAGGCCATGGTATTTGGCAATATGGGTAACGACAGTTGCACCGGTGTTGCTTTTACCAGGAATCCGGGTAGCGGAGAGAATAAATTCTATGGCGAATACCTGGTGAATGCACAGGGTGAAGATGTGGTTGCCGGAACAAGAACACCTGCGCCGGTTAACCAGTATTCCATGAATGACCAAAGTAAACACTATACTTCTCTTGAAAAACTGATGCCTGCATTGTATAAGGAATTATACAGCTACCAGAAAAGACTGGAGCAGCATTACAAGGATATGCAGGATATTGAATTTACAATTGAGAAAGGGAAATTATACATGCTGCAATGCCGGGTAGGCAAACGGAATGGCGTAGCCGCAGTTAGGATGGCAACAGAAATGCATGCTGAAAAACTGATTGATGCTAAAACAGCCATCATGAGAGTTGCTCCCAATCAATTGGTTGAATTATTGCTACCCATGCTGGATCCGAAAGTGGAACTGGTAACTAAACCAGTTGCCAAAGGATTGCCTGCAGGCCCGGGAGGTGCCAAAGGACGTGTGGTATTCACTTCTCATGAAGCTGTTGAATGGGCATCTAAAGGAGAAAAAGTGATCCTCGTACGTGAAGAAACTTCTCCGGAAGATGTGGACGGTATGCACAAATCACAGGCGATACTTACAACCAAAGGTGGTATGACCTCTCACGCAGCATTGGTAGCAAGAGGCTGGGGAAAATGCTGCATTGTTGGTTGCGGTGATATTGAAATTCACAGTGAAACAAAAACTTTTAAAGCCAAAGACGGAACCGTTATTCATGAAGGTGACTGGCTGAGCCTGAACGGAACAAAAGGTTTGGTTTATGAAGGAAGTATGGCACTGGTAGATATTGACCTGGATAAAAATCAGTCATATAAAAACCTGATGAAACTGGTTGATAAATTCAAAGTGATGGGCGTTCGTACCAACGCAGAAACTCCGGAAGATGCAGCACAGGGTTTGAAATTTGGTGCGGAAGGAATTGGTTTATTCCGCACAGAACACATGTTTTATGGCGAAGGAAGCGAACAACCCTTGTTCCTGTTACGAAAAATGATCGTGAGTAAAACAGAAGCTGAAAGGCGTGTTGCATTGAATGAATTATATAAATATGTAAAGAAAGATATAAAAGATACCATGATTGCCATGAAAGGCAATCCTGTTACTGTGCGGTTATTGGATCCGCCATTGCACGAATTCGTTCCGCACGACATTGATAAATTACAGCACCTGAGTAAAGAACTCAACATCAGTATGAGTATTTTAAGAAGAAGGGTTTTGGCATTGCATGAAAACAATCCGATGTTAGGCCACAGGGGCGTACGTTTAGGTATCAGTTATCCGGAGATCACCGAAATGCAGGTAAGGGCAATACTGGAAGCAACAGCAGAGTTGCTTAAAAAAGGAAAGAAAGCATTCCCTGAGATCATGGTTCCGGTAACATGTACCGTAAATGAGTTGTCTCACCAGAAAAAAATTGTTGATGAAGTGTACAAAGAAGTATGTGCTAAAATGAAAATGAAAAAAATACCTTACCTCTATGGAACAATGATTGAAACTCCGAGAGCAGCTATTCGTGCTGAACTGATGGCTCATGTAGCAGACTTCTTCAGTTATGGTACCAATGACCTCACCCAGATGAGTTTTGGTTTCAGCCGGGATGATATCGGTGGCTTCCTTCCCAAATACCTGGATTTGAAAATACTTCCTTATGATCCGTTCCAGACAATTGATCAGGATGGTGTAGGCGAGTTGGTTCGTGACGGTGTAGAAAGGGGACGTAAAGCAAAACCAAGCCTTAAAGTTGGTATTTGCGGTGAGCATGGTGGTGATCCGGATAGCGTGGTTTTCTTCCACCGGCTGGGCCTCAATTATGTGAGTTGTTCACCATTCCGCGTACCAATAGCACGTTTAGCCGCTGCACAGGCAGCTCTGAATTATCCAAGGAAAAAAATATAGATTGCATAGCCCGGAATAAAATCCGGGCTTTTTTTATATCAATTATTCTGAAGCAACCATTAAA
>JAGPDJ010000260.1 GCA_018057635.1 Ferruginibacter sp.
CAGCTTCAGTAACCACTTTTCCGGCAGCGTCTAAAACAGCAGGTTTTAATTCATACATATTTTTCGACAAGTCAGCACCACCAATCATACCAATCAATGGAGATACAATACCTTCTGTAAATGAAGTGACAACTTTTCCAAAAGCACCACCCATTACAAATGCAACAGCAATGTCTACAAGGTTGCCTTTCATGGCAAAGTCCTTAAATTCTTTGATGAATCCCATAGTAGTAATATTAAAGATGAAAAATGAGATACAAAATTATATAATAATATTTAAATGCCTGAGTTCCACGCGAAAATTTAAAAAATAAAAATCGCTGTTCTATTTATTAGTCACAACTTTGCAGATCAAAAAAAATAACTTTTGAATAGTAAATTAATTAACTGGCTGATATTTATTGCCCTGTCTTTTATATGGGGAAGTAGTTTTATTTTAATGAAAGAAGGCCTGGTCGCATTAACGGCATTCCAGGTAGCTTCTTTGCGCATCATTTCATCAGGGCTCGTATTATTACCGGTTGCTTACAAAAGTTTTAAGCAGATTCCGGGGAATAAAATTTTCTTCACTTTCATGTCTGGTGTATTGGGAAGCTTATTACCGGCATATTTATTTTGCATTGCAGAACAGGGAATTGACAGTTCCCTGGCCGGAACACTGAATTCATTGACTCCAATATTTGTGATCATCATTGGAGCTGTTTTTTTTCATTCCAAAACCGAAACACATAAGATAATTGGTATACTTGTTGCATTCAGCGGGAGTGTTTTTCTGTTTTTTAGTCAACCTGGGTTTTCGCACAACAGCAATATTTTTTATGTGTTGCTGGTTGTGCTGGCAACGATGATGTATGGCATCAATGTAAATATGGTTCACCGGTACCTTAATCACATCCCATCTATACAAATAGCTGCACTTGCTTTGAGTTTAAATGCCATTCCGGCCCTGGTAGTGTTGTATTTTACAGGATATTTTAACCTCGATTTATCTAACAGGGCTATCATGATTTCAACAGGATATTCTGTAATCCTTGGAATTTTCGGAACTGCCATTGCTTCCATTATTTTTTACATGCTGATAAAACGGGCAGGTGCTGTTTTCTCTTCCATGGTAACCTACGGAATTCCATTTGTAGCAATAATCTGGGGGATCATTTACGGTGAAAATATTGGATGGAAACAGGTTGTCGGCTTATTTATAATTTTAACGGGTGTGTATTTGGCGAACAGGAAGATAGGAGATAAGGGATAAGAGATACAGGTTACAGGTTACAAGATATTGGATACAAGATGCAGGCATTTTGATCCGGGAATTTCATCATTATTTAAAGAACCTGATTTCTTTTTTATTATCATCAATCAGAGCTTTGTTGCCAAGCAGTTTTATTCCTTTCTTATTGTAAAATTGAAGCAGCATGGTATCGCCATTATTGCTGTATTTCCCGGTATAACTGCTGTTTTTTACACTATCAAACAACTGGCGGTAGAATTCAAAAAAGTTATTTTCCTTGATCACGAAGTAGGAATCATTCATATCCGCAACCGATTTGAAACTCATTTTAACTGCAGAAGCATCAAAAAGGGCCTTATCTCTGTGAAATTCTTTTGAATGTGAACACGATAAAAACAGGCTTACAAAGGAGCAAAAAACGATGAATTTCATGAAATGTTGATTGTGTTGCTACTCAGGCAAAAATAGTGCTAAATTATTGCCTGATTAAAAAACTTACAGCAGAACAGGCCATAAACTGAACAGTTCTGCCAGTGAATGCCTTACACACTGTATCTCAAAGCAAAAAAACCTCCCTTCTAATTTTTTTTTCCATTACTCAAACCTTACCTTTGCGCCCTGAAATATATACCTTATATACTTTAAATACTTCTTATGGCCAATACTGGTAAAATTAAATCGATCATTGGTGCCGTTGTTGACGTACAGTTTGACAGTGGTTCTAAACTTCCCGAAATATTAAACGCCCTTGAACTGAAACGTGATACCGGCGAAACGCTTGTTCTGGAAGTACAGCAGCACCTTGGGGAAGACAGTGTTCGTACCATTGCGATGGATGGAACGGAAGGACTTGTAAGGGGAACGGTTGTAATTGATACCGGAAAGCCGATTGCGATGCCGGTTGGTGAAGGCATCAAAGGCCGTTTGTTCAATGTAACCGGTGATGCCATCGATGGTTTACCACAGGTAAGCAAAGTTGGCGGACGCCCTATTCACGCCAAACCACCGTTATTTGAAGACCTTAGTACAGCAAATGAAATATTATTTACCGGTATTAAAGTAATTGACCTGATTGAGCCATATGCAAAAGGTGGTAAGATCGGTTTGTTTGGTGGTGCGGGTGTTGGTAAAACCGTATTGATCCAGGAATTGATCAATAATATTGCCAAAGCATACAATGGTGTGTCGGTATTTGCCGGTGTGGGAGAAAGAACCCGTGAAGGAAATGACCTGATGAGAGAAATGATTGAAGCAGGTATCATGAACTACGGCGAAAAATTTAAACATAGTATGGAAGAAGGCGGTTGGGATCTTGCTTCCGTTGATATGGAAGGCCTGAAGGATTCAAAAGCTACATTCGTATTCGGACAAATGAATGAACCACCGGGAGCAAGGGCACGTGTGGCTTTGAGCGGACTGACCATTGCTGAATATTTCCGTGATGGTGATGGTGAAGGCCAGGGAAAAGACATTTTATTCTTTGTGGATAATATCTTCCGATTTACACAAGCTGGTTCTGAAGTGTCGGCACTGCTTGGCCGTATGCCGAGTGCGGTGGGTTACCAGCCTACACTTGCCACAGAAATGGGTTTGATGCAGGAACGTATCACTTCAACCAAGAATGGTTCAATTACTTCTGTTCAGGCGGTTTATGTGCCTGCAGATGATTTGACCGATCCGGCGCCGGCAACAACATTTGCCCACCTGGATGCAACAACTGTATTAAGCCGTAAAATTGCGGATCTGGGTATCTATCCTGCAGTAGATCCATTGGATTCTACTTCAAGGATCCTTACTCCATTGATCGTAGGAGAAGAGCATTACAATACTGCCAATAAAGTGAAATTAATTCTGCAGCGATATAAAGAATTACAGGATATCATCGCCATCCTTGGCCTTGATGAATTGAGTGATGAAGATAAACTGGTTGTATCAAGGGCACGTAAAATTCAGCGTTTCCTTAGCCAGCCGTTCTTTGTGGCTGAACAATTTACCGGTTTAAAAGGTGTATTGGTTCCAATTGAAGATACCATCCGCGGGTTCAATGCAATCATGGACGGAGAAGTGGATGAATATCCAGAAGCAGCATTTAACCTGGTTGGTACCTTGGAAGATGCTATTGAAAAAGGTAAGAAATTAATGGCGGCTGCACAAGCTTAAACCCCCTGCCCCCCTAAAGGGGGAACTTAGGTGGAAGCGCTACATTTATTTCGGTGACGATTTAATTTTGAAGTTCTTTTTTTTGATGTGGTCCAACATTTGTTTTTCATAGCATCATCGTTGTGTCACTCACTTGTACAGGAAATCATTGGGCAGCTTTTAGCAGTACCAATTAATTATAAACTAACAAACCAAGTTCCCCTTTAGGGGACAGGGGTATGACTCTAGAAATATTAACACCAGATAAAAAAATTTTCAGCGGCGAAGTGTACGGTGTACAATTACCGGGCATCAGCGGATTATTTGAAGTACTGGATAAACACGCACCATTGGTAAGTGCTTTGAAAGCTGGTAACCTGAAGATTTTAAAAGACAAATCAACAACTACATCCTATACGATTCAAAGCGGGTTTGTAGAAGTGTTGAACAATAAAACTACCGTTCTGGTAGAAGCTGCAGAAGAAAAATAAATACTAATAAAACAGATTACAAAAGGCCCATAAATATTCTATGGGCCTTTTTAATTCGTGTAATTTGTGTCCACAATTCGTGTCATTAACTTTCGTGTAATTCGTGCTCAAAATTCGTGTTCAACTTTCGTGTCATTAAAACTGCTTCTTCAGCTGCACAAAACTCCACGCAAAAAATGGCAATAATATAAAAACCAACACCCACCAAAAACCACCAACAAACCAATAAACCAATAAACCCGCCAACAAAAGAAACAATGGGTAAAATAAGAATAACATCCCTACCAGTAAGGAATCAAAATGATCGTTGTGGCCTCCTTTAACGCGGCTGATTTTTTTTACCGGCAAATACAAAGGCGCATGTAGAACATAACCTAGAAAAGCCGGAATAAATAGCATTATTTTTTTTGCAGGATGCTGGTGAATATAGAAATGATTTTTTATTTTTTCTGTGTCCCCTTTCTCCGATTCCAGTACAAGAGCACTTAATTCAGTTCTTAACCGGTCGTTGAACTCATTGATCGTTTTACCAAAACCCTCAACAGAACGGATGTCATTTTCAGTAATGATA
>JAGPDJ010000261.1 GCA_018057635.1 Ferruginibacter sp.
CCTGAATCTTTTTGCTGTATACCCTGGTAATATTGTGCCAGTGCAAAGTAAGCCTGGTTAAGATATTTGGGTGAGCCCAGTTTTTTGGCCTCAGTAATGGCAAGATCGTAATAGCTGATGGCCAATGTGCCCTTGCCCATTTTTCCGTGTACTTTTCCCAATTGAAGGCATATATAACTTAACAGGTCGGCATAGCCGTTTTGGTTAGTTAGCTCATAAGCCCTTTGCGAATACATAAGTGCAGAATCTGTTTTGTTCATAGAAATGTATACTTCACCCATATTCATATATGCCCAGGTTAAAATTCTTTTATTTTTTGCCTTTAAAGAAAGTGCTTCAGTTGCATGTAGAAGTTCAAGGGTTTTGGTATAATCTGCCAGGTCTTTGTAATAAAGTGCCATACCCAGTTTAATGGCTGCGATCAGTTCCGTGTTTTCTGTTTGCTCTGCAATGGCAAGGGCTTTTATATTATACTCAAGTCCATTTAAATTATTCCCAATGGCACGGTATGCATATCCTATTTCTGAAATGGCCAGTGCTTCCTGTATGGGATCATTTAATTCATCCGATTGTTCTAAAAGTTGTTTGGCATGTTGCATATCCAGTAAGGGATCTGTATCCTGCGTTGTGGCAAAATAATCAAAGATGAGGTTGATCCGACGGCTGTCATTTTTTTCAGCAGCAATAGATTGTAAGATTGGATCGGTATTTATTTTTTGGGCAACAGCAGATTGCACCAACAATAAAAATACAAGCAGTTTCATTATTGGTTTCATGCATTATTGGTTTTATTTTTATCTGCTTCCAGTTGTTCAATTGTTTTTTTTGCAGATGCCAGCCGGATCTGTTTATTCTTCTCTACCAGTTTAGCCGTGGCCCATTTTTCTGTTTTATGATGTAGTGGAACAAGTAGTGCAGCAATGCAAACCAATGCCAGCAGCATTAAAATAGGGGAGTGATGTGTAATCCTTTCCAGGAAAGGATGTAGTAATAGATTCAGGAATTCAAAAACGATCAGCAAAGAGATCACTCCAAAGAATTCGATCAATTTGGTATTGGTAATAAAACTGCGGCTGAGTAATAAATAGAGGCTGATTAATGTGATTATTCCCAGTGCGATCAATGCATATTGAATATTCTGTTGACGTTCTTCATTTTCTTTTATTTTTTCTGTGGCCAGTTCCTGCTGCCGCAGATCTTCTTCAAAGGTCATTAATAGAATTTGCTGATTTGCTTTGCTGCTGGTTAATGAATCATTGGCTGTTTTTAAAACGGTTGCATATTTTAATGTGCTGTCGCAATTATTATTTTCATAAATATCGGTAAGCATTTGTGCCGGTTTACTGCTCAGGTAAAAGAAAGGAGTGTTGCCTGTTATTTCAATAGCTTTTTTTGCATACAGCACACAGGAATCTGTTTGATTTACACTTTTATAATGTTCCGCTATAAAAGTATATAATAAATTCAGGTACCTTGTATAGGGTTTGCCTTCTACTTCTTTTTTTGCCATGTCAAAATAACTGATAGCAAGTGAAGTATTGCCCAATTTACTATGTACACCGGCCAGGTTTAGTAATGTTAAAAATAATAACCGTTTGCTTTCAGTTTTTATTATATTTTCATAAGCCCTTTGTGAGTAAATTAATGCAGAATCTAAATTATTATTTAAAAGATAAACGGTGCCTAAATTTGATAAAGGCCAGTTCTTAACTAATTCATTTTTACCTTTTTCAGCATGCTTTAAGGATGACTGGTATAGTGCAATCGCTTTATCAAATTCGCCACGGTCTTTATAAACATGTGCTATTTGATTTTCTGCCATTGCCAGGACTGAGAGATTTTTGCTTTTTTCTGCGAGGGCAATGGCTTTGTGATGATATTCCAATCCCTTGATGTTGTTACCCATTAACCGGTACCCATGACCTAAAAAACTATAGGCAGAAGATTCTTCAATGATGTTTTTATCCTGCCGGTTTTGTTTTAATAATTTAATGCCAATCTCAATGGAGAGTGAAGGTGTGTTGTTAAATTCACTGGTGTGGAAACTTCGGATCAGGTCAATTATTTTATCATCATCTTTTTCAACAGCTATTTTCTGTAACATTGAATCTACATTAAGCTTTTGTGCAAATGCATTCCCGATACATAACGGGATTATGCTCACAACAAAACAAAAGAGTGTAATTATTTTCATAAATCGGTTGTATAGCCTGTGTAATTATTTTAAGTTAATTAAAGCCCACTTTTCCTTTTACTGAATCAAATAATTTCTTTGAATGATAACCCACTCCTGATTTGAAAACATACAGCACCTTACGAATATCGCTAATATTTTTTGATGGATCGCCATCTATAATCAGCAGGTCTGCAGCTTTACCGGCTTCAATAGTACCGGTCATTTTTTCCAATCCTAATCCAATAGCGCCGTTTAAAGTTGCAATTTTTATAGCTTCCAGTGCTGTAAAACCACCTGCTTCCACGAGTAATTCTATTGCCCGCCAATTACCATAACCAGCTATTGTTCCACCATTGCCTGTTGGGTCAGTACCCACAGTTAACAATCCACCCATATCATAAAATATTTTTTCCATTTTGCTGGCTTTTGCAAAGGCTTTATCAAAGTCTGTAGGTGCTTTGACTGATTTGGTGGCAACCAGCCTGTTTAAATAAAAATCCCGGGTATCGGGTGACATGGCATTGAGTGCTTCCTGGTTTGGTTGCGGTTGTGTGGTAGTGGGTCCTTCAAAAACGGCTAATGAAGATGTGATACCCACTTTTTTATCTATTAAATATTGAATAAATTGTTTTACACTGTCACTTTGAATATCAAGATTGCTCAATGCTTTATAAGCAACACCGCCGGCAGGCTGTTCATTTTCTTTTTTATTAAAAACAAAATCTGTACTGGCAAAAAAACCATGTTCTAAATTATCCATGCCCATGGCAGCAGCTTCACGGTAAGTAACCATATCTAAATGACCTGTTATTTTTAATTTTCTTTTATGTGCAGCATCAATAGCCGCTTTCAATGTGGGTTTGTCAACACCAATATATGCTTTAAAAGAAGTGAAACCCTGGTCGGCCCAATAGTTTACAAATGCCGCTGCTTCTTCAGGTGTATTGTTTTCTTTCATTTGTGGAAACCTGGCTGACTTTCCTTCAATGTAAGGTGCAGTCAGTTCTATGGAAGGACCTGGAATGATACCAAGATCAATGTCTTTTTTTAACCGGATATCCGAGTAAGGTTCAATGCTGCCACAGGTTCTGATAGTAGTTGCTCCTGCTGCCAGGTAAAGCCGGGGAAAACTAAAGGGCAATTGTTTTAAATTTAAATACCTTGGTGAGATAGAATGTGCTGATATATACATGTGTTCATGGAGCATTACTAAACCCGGCATGATGGTTTTTCCGTTCAAATCTATTGTTTTGGCGCCTGTTGGAATATCGGCTTTGGCATCTTCACCCACCCAGTCAATTTTGCCATTGCTGATGATAATTGTTTGATGTGATTTTGTAGCATTGCCCTTGCCGTCAATCAGCAAACCATTTTTAAACACAATAATAGAGTCATTGTATTCAATGTACTTTTTTGTTTCATCGCTGAATTTTATTTGCGAAAAAACCGGAGCTGCCAAAAGGCAAACAATGATAAGAGATAAGAATGATTTATTCATGTTATTTATGTTGATACTGGTTTATGATATCTATTTATATTGAAAAATTAAGTTCGTTTGATAAGTGTTGAATGCAGGTGTTTCACCTTCCATTGTTTTTTTTCTTTAACTAAAACTACTGTTTCCAGCCATTCTGCCGTTCCCTGTTTGCCGTTCCTGGTAATTTCTGAATGAAGATTATAAGTAACCCATGCAGTGGTTTTATCTACAGTGGTATTGATGAAATCAAAGGTATTGGTGCGATTAAAATCTGTTGATTGGTTTTGTGTAATGGCTTTAAGTATAAGAGTATCTAAATTCCAAACCTGGCCATATTCATATAATGTAACATCCATTGTACAATGGTTCTTTAAACTGACCGAATCGCGGTTGGATAAATCCTCAAACATTTTTATAACCGTTTGTTGCACTTCCTGCCGGATAGAAGTTAAAGGCTGCTGTGCATTTAGGAAACATGGACAAAAGAAGATAAAAAGTAGGAGTTTTATTTTTTCCATGAAAATGATGTTTAGTTTTATTTGGCTAAAGCCAGTTTGATTTTTATTTATTATCCACAGGCTGAAGCGTGTGGCAATTCATGAATTGCCTCCATGAATTGCCTCCAGCTTTAGCTGGAGGCAATAATTCATTTCCCTTATTATGGTCTTTTGTCAAATGCTTACAATTCCCTTCCAACCGGGTACAATAAATATCGCTCATCATAATATTTTGTCTTACTATAAAACCAGGTTAGAATGGCAT
>JAGPDJ010000262.1 GCA_018057635.1 Ferruginibacter sp.
AAACTAACAGAAACGGGTGCACGACGTAACGGGAGCATCATTGGCAGGTATCCCGGAAAAGGAAATGATAATATTCCCCATAGTGGGTTCTATACCCAGGAACAGGTAAAGGAAATTGTATCATACGCTGCGAAGAAATATATTACAATCATTCCAGAAATAGAATTACCGGGTCATGCGAGCGCAGCTATTGCAGCATATCCTGTATTAAGTTGTTTCCCGGAAGAGGAAACAGTTATACCTGCCGGCATGGTCTCAGAGGAAACATTGAAACAACAGGCCGCAGGTAAAAAGAAAGTGGTGCAGGAAACCTGGGGCGTATTTACAGACGTATTCTGTCCAACTGAATTTACATTTAAATTTCTGCAGGATGTATTTGATGAAGTAACGGCACTTTTTCCTGCTAAGTATATTCATATAGGAGGAGATGAATGCCCAAAAGATGCATGGAAACGTTCTGTATTTTGCCAGCAGTTGATCCGGGAAATGGGACTGAAAGACGAACATGAGCTGCAGAGTTATTTTATAAAACGGATAGCAAAATACCTGGACAGTAAAGGTAAAATCATTGTTGGATGGGATGAAATTGCAGAAGGTGGACTTGCACCCAATGCAGTTGTGATGAGCTGGAGGGGCGAGACCGGCGGAGTGCTGGCTGCTAAACTAAATCATGATGTTATCATGACTCCCGGCAACCCGGTTTATTTTGACCATACCCAAAGCATGAATGAAGATTCGGTAACATTTGGCGGATACAACCCGATAGAAAAAGTGTATGCTTTTGAACCTGTTCCTGCAGCACTTACGGCAAAAGAATCGGAACATATATTGGGAGCGCAGGCAAATCTGTGGACTGAGTACATAACCAACCCATACAAGGCTGCATACATGCTATTTCCCAGGATGGCAGCATTGAGTGAAGTTTTGTGGAGCCCTAAAGAAAAAAGAAACCTGTCTGATTTTGAAAAAAGGCTTCCGGTACAATTAAAAAGATATGAAAGCTGGAATGTTAATTACAGCAAAGCATATTACGACCTTAAAACCGCTGTTTTACCTGCAGAAAATAACGATGCTGTTATGTGGAGGCTTGAAACAAAATTTAAAGATGCAAAGATCGTATATAAAGGAACCGGCGTTATTGGTGTGATGGAATATAGTTCACCTGTAAGGATTTCACAGCCGGGTATTTATACAGCCAGCCTGTATACTGCTCATCAGGTAGCCGGTAAGGTTAGTCAAAAATTTTATTTCAATAAGGCAACCGGTAAAAAACTGGTGCTGACAGAACAGCCATCTAAAAGTTATCCCGGTGATGGGGCATTTACACTGGTTAACGGAATTCAAAATGAAATGGGTTTGGCCAGGTCGAGAGAATTCATTGGTTTTTCCGGAACAGATTTGGATGTAACCATTGATCTCGGTAAAGAACAGGCTGTTACAGCAATCATATTGCATTCACTGCATCTGCCTGCCAGTTGGATCTACCTGCCCCGTGAGATAGAAATTTCATGTATGCCTTATATTGATACTACTGTCATAACCCGGCATGCTCCTATAGAAACAACCACCTATAAAGTGGCCGATGAGAAAAATATACAGAAGATCATTTTACCTATGCAAAAGAATTGCCGCTATATCAGGGTCGTTGCAAAAAATTCTGGCATTATACCACGCGGTAACCCCGGTAGTGGCGAAAAAGCATGGTTGTTTATTTCTGAGATAGAAGTAAACTAACCTGGAAATTAGGAACATAAAATAAAATTTCTGAAGGCGGAATTTATTAGATTTGGCACAGCGTTGGTGTACTGTTATTTGTAATCAATTATGCGGCAGTAGCTCAGTTGGTAGAGCATCCCGATTTTCATCGGGAGGGCCGAATGGGCGAATCCCTTTTGCCGCTCAGAATTTTATCAGCCTTTTTTATTGCCGCCTCCTTTTTATATCAGGATAATTTGTTTCAATATATTTGTACATGGCTGCACCGGTTATATGTATTGGCACTTTAATGGTTGATGAATTGTACTTTTGTAATGAAATAACCATGGCTTGCACTTCAAACCCGGCAATACGTAAACGCAATGCAGGAGGAGTGGTTGGAAATATCGCCCGTCACCTGGCATTACTGGGAATACCTGTTAAACTCATCACTGTATTGGGAAACGACCCGGACGGGGAATGGCTGTTACAGGATTGCAGACAATTTGGTATATCTACTGAGCATATTCTCCGGGTAAACGAAAATACCGGTAAATATGTTTCTGTTTTAAATGCTGATGGATCGTTATTTGTTGCAGCCTGTGCTGATGAATGCAGCAAATACCTCGATCCTGGTTTCCTTCAGCTACATCAGGAACTTTTAGCTACAGCAGCTTTGATCATAACTGATACCAATATTAGTGAAGATACACTAATGTGGCTGGCAGGTTTTTCAAGAGAAAAGAATATCCCTTTGATCATTGAGCCTGTTTCAGTTGCAAAAGCCCGTAAACTTTCGCATATTGATATTTCAGGTGTTTTCATGATCACGCCCAATGAAGATGAACTTCCTTCTCTTTGTAAGAATAATTATGATGATAACAATTCGTACCTGGAAGAATTAGCCAGCAGGGGAGTGATTAATACCTGGTTGCGAAAAGGAAGCAGGGGTTCAACCAATTTCTCAAAAGATGGCAATATTTCTTTGCATGTACCGGAAATTAATATTGCAGACAGTACCGGTGCCGGTGATGCTGCACTCGCAGGATGGGTTGCAGCCTGGTACAAAGGATATGAACTGATGGCTTGCATTAAAGCCGGACATGTACTGGCCATGGAAGTTTTGCAGGTACACGGTGCTGTTATGAACAACATTTCAATAGATAAATTATTAAGTTCAGTAAAAAAATATTATCCCGATGAACAATGACCTGGTAACCATACATCCTGAAATAAAAAAGGCACTGGAAGATAACAAGCCCGTAGTTGCACTTGAGTCAACTATTATTTCTCATGGCATGCCCTGGCCAAGAAATGTGGAAACAGCAATGTCTGTAGAAGACGCCGTTAGAAAAGAAGGTGCTGTGCCGGCTACCATCGCTATCAGGAACGGCAAGTGTATGGTTGGTTTAAGCAGGGAGGATATTGATTTTTTTGGGAAAGAGAAAAATGTGTGGAAAGTGAGCTTACGAGATATGCCTTACGTAATTGCAAAGAAATTGCCTGGAGCCACAACAGTGGCTGCAACCATGCGTATTGCATCACTGGCCGGGATTAAAATATTTGCAACCGGTGGTATTGGTGGCGTACACAGGGGAGCAGAAACTACCATGGATATTTCTGCTGACCTGACAGAAATGACCAATACAAATGTGGCTGTTATTTCTGCCGGCGTTAAATCAATTCTGGATATCGGTTTAACACTTGAATACATGGAAACTATGGGCATACCGGTTGTTACATTCGGACAAGATGAATTCCCGAGTTTTTATTCGGGTAAAAGCGGGTATTTATCTCCGTTACGATTGAATTCAGCAGACGAAATTGCAGCTATGCTTGCTGTGAAATGGCGGCTTGGGTTAAATGGTTCTGTATTAATTGCAAATCCTTTGCCACCGGAACAAGAGGTAGCACCCGAACTCATTGAAGTATACATACAGCAGGCTTTGAAAGAAGCAAAAAATCAAAAAATTTCCGGCAAAGAAATAACTCCTTTCCTGTTAAAATTCATTGCAGATCATTCCCGCGGTGAAAGCCTGGAAGCAAATATTGCCCTGATTCATCACAATGCAGCGCTGGCAGCAAGCATTGCCTGTGCCATGCACAAATAAAATGATGTTTTTCATTACCATAATCAGCAAATCCTTGGTAATTGTTCGCCCGGCAGGAAATTCACAATACGTTTTCCGCCAATACTGCTTTTCATGATAACTTTTCCGGGGTTTTCAGTTGTTACTTCGCCTATGATCATTGCATGCTTGCCATGCTCATCTTTTTTCAGTTCTTCCAGGTAGTCAACTGCAATTTCTTTTTTTACAATGGAAACAAAGACCCCTTCGTTGGCAATGTACAAAGGGTCGAGCCCCAGCATTTCACAGGCTGCTTCCACCTGCGGATCCAAGCAAATTGCATCCTGGTTTAATTGATAACCCATTTGTGTTAAACCTGCAATTTCATTTAAAACGGAAGCAAGTCCACCTCGTGTTGGATCTCTCAGAAATTTAATTTCTTTTCCAAATTTATCAAGCAATTGGGTTACAGTATATACAAGTGCTGTTGTATCACTTTTTAATTCCGTTTCAAATTCAAGGCCTTTCCTTAAGCTCATGATGGTTACTCCATGTGTGGCAATTTTTCCGCTGATAATTATCTGGTCACCTGGGCAGATATTTTTATGATGTATAGCAGCATTCGGATGAATGA